>JACDBD010000092.1 GCA_013695115.1 Actinomycetota bacterium
CCGGCCACCGCCAGGATCGCGAGGAGCGCGCCGCCGATGCCGTACAGCTCGAGGCCGCCGAAGGCGGCGAGCACGGTGAGAAAGCGGCCGAGGCGCATGGTGCGGCGTTCGAGCCGGGGCCGGAGGAGTGCACCCTCGAGGATCTCGTACACCATGAACGCGCCCGCCAGCACCAGCGCGGTCGTGGGCGAGCGGAAGGCGGCCAGGGTGACAATCGGTGCCACGCCGATGAAGAACCCGAACACGGGGATCACGTTCCACAGTGCCGCCCATGCCGCCAGCGCGACCGGCGCGGGCACGTCGGCGGCGCGCGCCAGCCCGTACGCCACGACCGCGGTCAGCAGCGAGAGGCCGATGGCTCCGCGCGCGTAGCCGAACGAGCGCCGGTAGACGTTCCCGACAATCTCGGCCGCGCGTGCCCGCCGCTCGGGGTCGGGGATCTGGCTGATGGCGGCATCCTTGAACCGGCGTCCCTGGAGCAGGACGAACACGGTCAGGACGAAGGTCGCGAGGAAAGCCAGGCCGCGGGTCGCAGCGGACCGCGCTACCTCCGTGCCGCTGCCGCCCTGGAGCCGCTCGGGGATCGCGTCCACGAAGCGGCGGGTGCGCTTGGCGAGCTCGAACTCGCGCGCCGCTTCACCGAATCGATCGGAGCGTTCGATCTCACGGGCGCGCCGGGGCGCGATCTCCTGGAGGCGCTCGGTCTGATCACCGATGTCGTCCACGAGCGCGTAGCCACCGAGCCCGACGGAACCGAGGAACCCGAGCACCACGATCAGGGCCGCGAACCCGCGCGGGATGTGGCGATTGAGTCGGACGACCAACGAGTGCAAGAGGCCGGCGATGGCCGCCGCCATCAATATCCAGCCGAGCACCCGTTGCGAGGATGCCAGCACGCGCAAGAAGAGCGCGGCGGCCGCGATCGCACCGACGAGGAGGAAGGCCGATCGCAGCGGGATGCGCACGCGGGCGAGGTCGCCCACTCCCAGCTGACCGCTACCGATCCGCGTGGTGTCGGCCATTGCGTGCTTACGATAACGGCGTGGCGGAGCCGGAACGGGGAGCGCGCGGACCCGACGACGCTGCCATCGACCTCGATCCGCGCTCCGCGCTCCACCTCGCGATCGCGTTCGTCGGCGTCGCCCTGCTGATCGGGCTGATCCGGTCAGTCCCACGCATGCTGACCGCCCTTGCGATCGCGACCCTGCTCGCCCTGGCCCTCAACCCTTTGGTCGCGGCGGTGCAACGACGCACGCGACTCGCTCGCACACCGGCGTGCGCGGTCGTGCTACTCGGTCTCGTCGGCCTGCTCACCGCGGTCGCGCTGTTGGTGGTGCCCCCGACGGCGCGGCAGGCCGCCGATCTCGGCGACGACATCACCGAGGTCACCAAGGACCTCGGCGACGTCCCGATCATCGGCGACGACCTCATCGACGCCGACGTGCCCAAGAAGGTGGACAAGTTCCTCGACGACCTACCCGAGCGGCTCGGCGGCGACGACTCGCCGCTCGCCGACGTGGCCGAGGGGTTCGCCGACGGGCTGGTCGCCGCGCTCATCACGTTGCTGCTGGCGATCACGCTGCTCCTCGACGGGGAGCGCCTCGTGGCCTTCACCCGGCGCCTGATCCCGCGGGCGGGGCGCGAGCGCGCCGACCGGCTCGCCCGCCTCGGGTACCAGGTCGTCGGCCGGTATGTCGCCGGGTCGGTGCTGGTGGCGATGATGGCGGGCATGGTCATCCTCGTGCTCGGTCTCGCCCTCGGCGTCCCGTTGGCACCGCTGGCGGCCGCCTGGATCACGATGACCAACCTGATCCCCCAGATCGGCGGCGCCCTCGGCGGGGTCCCGTTCGTGCTGCTGGGCCTCACGCGGGGGGTCGGCACCGGCGTGGCCTGCGCGGCCGGCTTCCTGATCTACCAGAACATCGAGAACCACCTCGTCGGGCCGGTGGTGATCGGCAAGGTCGTGAAGCTGTCTCCGCCGGTGACGATGGCAGCCGCGCTCATCGGTGTGTCCGCCGGGGGCGTGGTCGGCGCCCTCATCGCGGTGCCGGTCATCGGCGCGGTGAAGACCTTCTACTTGGAGCTTCGCCCGGACGTGACCGCCGGTCCCCCCGCGCCCGAGCCGGCGCCGGCGCCTCCGTGACCACGAGCCCGGTGGAGGGGGCCGACGCCGAGACCATCCGCGAGACGGAACGCTGGTTCGTTCAGCGCGGCCTTCCCCATTTCATCAACAACTACAGCGCGTCGCGCGACGTGCTCACCCGAGCGGTCCCGGCGCTGACGCTCGTCTTCCTCATCGAGATCGTCAACGCACCCAAGCGGTCGTTCCCGATCTGGCTCGACGCGGTCGCGGTCGCGGGCGGGTTCGCGATCCTGCTCGGCGCCTGGATCGGTGCCAACGCGTTGCGGCGACGTCCCCTGCTCGCCCGGCCGGTCGACGTCGGTCCGTTCGAGGTCGCGGTGTTCGTGCTCGCGCCCCCCGCCATCCCGCTCGTCTTCGGCGGCCAGTGGCGCAGCGCGACCCTGACGGCGGCCGTGAACGTCGGTCTCCTTGCCCTGATCTACTTCGGCACGAGCTACGGCGTGGTCCCGATGACCCGCTGGGGCATCAGCCGGACGGTGCGTCAGCTCGAGACCGTCATCACGCTCTTCGTCCGGGCACTCCCACTGCTCGTGCTGTTCGTGACGTTCACCTTCCTCCAGAACGAGGCCTGGCAGATCACCTCCGAACTGCACGGGCCCTTCTACTGGATCGTGCTCGCCATGTTCCCGATCGCCGGGGTGCTCTTCGCGCTCATCCGGCTGCCGAAGGAGATCGGGGAGCTCTCCGACTTCGAGTCGTGGGAGACGGTCGTCGGCCGGGTCGAAGGCACGCCGGTCGAGCCGCTGGCGAAGGGCACGTCCGAGCCTCTGATCGCGACCGAACCGCTGGGACGACGCCAATGGGGCAACGTCGGCCTGGTCGTCCTGTTCAGTCAATTCGTGCAGGTGATCCTGGTGAGCGTGATGGTCTTCGTCTTCCTCGTCTTCTTCGGGACACTCGTGGTGACCGAGCCGGTCGTTCGTAACTTCGTCGGGACCGCGCCGCACGTTCTCGCCACCATCAACCTGTGGGATCGCCAGATGGTGGTCACCGAGGAGCTGCTGCGGGTTACCGGCTTCCTCACCGTGTTCTCCGGGTTCTACTTCGCGGTCTCGGTGCTGACCGACGAGACCTACCGGGAGGAGTTCCTCGAGGAGGTCGTGGGCGACGTCCGGCGCTCGCTGGCGGTGCGGACCGTGTACCTGGCGGCCCTCGGTCAGGAACACCGAACGGCTACGATCTCCTCAACGTGATCGCAAACGCGACCGTTGACCCCTTCTCCTTCCTCTGGGACCCACTGCCTAAGGAACGTGCGTGCCCGGCACGGTGATCGTCGGCACCCAATGGGGTGACGAGGGCAAGGGGCGCTTCACCGACTACCTCGCCAAGGAAAGCGAGCTGGTCGTCCGCTACCAGGGCGGCCACAACGCCGGCCACACCATCGTGGTCGACGGCGAGGTGTTCGCCCTCCAACTCGTCCCGAGCGGCGTGCTCTACGACTACGTGACCCCCGTGATCGGCAACGGCGTCGTCGTCGATCCCGCGGTCCTGGTCGCGGAGCTCGACATGCTCGGGGGCAAGGGGATCGACACCAGCCGGTTGCGAGTGTCCGGCAACGCCCACCTGATCATGCCGTACCACCAGGAGCTCGATCGCGTGACCGAGCGTTACCTCGGCAAGAACAAGCTCGGCACCACCAAGCGCGGGATCGGGCCCGCGTACGCCGACAAGGCGCTGCGCGTCGGCCTCCGGGTGCAGGACCTGCTCGACCCGAAGATTTTCCGGGAGAAGCTCGACCTCGTGCTGCGGGAGAAGAACGGCGTGCTGGCCAAGGTCTACAACCGACTCCCGCTCGACGCCGACGAGATCTGCGAGCAGTACCTCGCGATGGAGCCTCGGCTCCGTCCGCTCATCGCCGACACCGTGCACCTCGTGCACGACGCGCTCGAGGCCGGGCAGCGGGTGCTGTTCGAGGGCGCGCAGGCCACCTACCTCGACCTTGACCACGGCACGTATCCGTTCGTGACGTCGAGCAACCCGGTGGCGGGCGGAGTGTGCACGGGCGCGGGCGTCGGCCCCCGGGCGATCGACCGCATCGTGGGGATCACCAAGGCCTACGCGACCCGCGTCGGCGCAGGGCCGTTCCCCACCGAGCTGCCCGACGGCGATGCCGTGGGGAACCTGCTGGTCGACCGGGGGGTGGAGTTCGGCACCAACACCGGTCGTCGCCGCCGGCCCGGTTGGCTCGACGCGGTGATGCTGCGACACGCGGTGCGGCTCAACACCTGCACCGAGATCGCGATCACCAAGCTCGACGTGCTCGCGCCTCTTCCGGAGCTGAAGGTGTGTGTGGCCTACGAGGGCGAGGACGGCACCCGCTACGAACACGTGCCGTACCACCAGTCGGTGCTGCACAAGGTCCGCCCGGTCTACGAGACGGTTCCCGGGTGGGGGACCGAGATCGACGGTGCCGGCCGCATCGAAGATCTCCCCGACGCCGCTCGCGAGTACGTCCGGTTCGTGGAGGAGTTGGCGGGCGTGCCGGTGTCGTTCGTCTCCGTGGGCCCGGGACGCGAGCAGACCGTCGTGTTGCCGCGCGCCGCCTGATGCGCGGGTGAACGTCCTAGTCGTAGGAGGAGACGGGCGCGCGCACGCGCTGACGTGGAGACTCGCCCGCTCGGAATCGGTCGAGACGGTCGCGGCTGCGCCCGGCAACCCGGGCATCGCGGCCATGGGCGCCGACTGCGTGCCGGTCGACCCCACCGACCCGGGTGACGTGGCGCAGGTCGCCGACGACCTCGACGTCGACCTGGTGGTGGTGAGCCCCGAGGAGCCGCTCGTCAACGGGGTCGTCGACGCGGTGCAGGGACGGGGCCGCCCCGCGTTCGGTCCCACCGCCGACGGCGCCCGGCTCGAGGGTTCGAAGGCGTGGATGAAGGAGGTGGTGGCCGACGCCGGTGTCCCGACCGCGCGCCACGCTGCGTTCTCGGTCGACGACGAAGACGCGGCGCTGGCGTTCCTCGAGGAGCTTCCAGGCTTCTACGTGGTGAAGACCGACGGGCTCGCCGCCGGCAAGGGCGTGGTCGTGACCGAATCGATCGACGACGCCCGCGACGCGGTCCACCGCTACCTCTCGGGGGAGGCCTTCGGCGACGCCGGGCGCAGGCTCGTGATCGAGGAGGGCCTGACCGGGCCGGAGCTCTCGCTGCTGGTCGTGTGCAACGGCCGCGAGGGATGGCCGCTCGCGCCGGCGCAGGACTTCAAGCGCATCGGTGACGGCGACACCGGCCCCAACACCGGCGGGATGGGCGCGTACTCGCCCGTGCCCTTCGTGGGCCCCGACGTCGTCGACGAGGTCATGAAGACCGCGGTGCGACCGACGTTGACGACGCTGGCGGCGCGTGGGATCGCATACCGCGGCGTGCTCTATGCCGGGATCATGCTGACGCCCGAGGGTCCCAAGCTGCTCGAGTACAACGTGCGCTTCGGCGACCCCGAGGCCCAGGTGGTCCTGCCGCGGCTCGCCGGTGACTTCGGGCAGCTCTGCTACGACGCCGCCACCGGCTCCGACATCGCCCCGCGTTTCGCCGACGACGCTGCCGTCACCGTGGTGCTCGCCACCGAGGGGTACCCGACGTCGTCGCGCCCGGGCGACGTCATCCAGGGCATCGAGGCGGCCGAGGCGCTCCCCGGCGTGACCGTCTTCCACGCCGCCACCGCGCGACGCGATGGCCAACTCGTCACCGCCGGGGGCCGGGTGCTTGCCGTCACCGCACTCGCGCCCTCGCTCGCCGACGCCCGGGCGCGTGCCTACGAGGCCGCAGGGCGCATCACCTGGCCGGGGGTGCAGTACCGCCGCGACATCGCGGAGGCCGCAACGGCCGCTGCCGTAGACTCGTGACGAAAGGAGCGCGTTGATCCGTCGCTACGCCCTGCCCGAGATGGCCGAGCTGTTCACCGACGAGGCGCGCCTCGCCACCTGGCTCGAGGTCGAGCTGCTCGCGGTCGAAGCCTGGGCCAAGCTCGGAGTGGTCCCGGCGGCCGATGCCGAGGCCATCCGCGAGCGAGCCTCCGTCGACCCCGAAGCCGTCGAGGAGCGCGAGCGCGTCACCGACCACGACGTGGCCGCGTTCGTCGACGTCGTACAGGAGCGGGTCGGCCAACCGGCCGGCGCCTGGGTGCACCACGGGCTGACCTCCAGCGACGTCGTCGATACCGCGCTGTCCGCCACACTGGTGCGCGCCTGCGAGCTGCTGCTCGACGCCGCCGCCGGGCTCGAGCGCGCCATCGCCGCCCGGGCGCAGGAGTTTCGGGCGACCCCGATGGTCGGACGCACCCACGGCATCCACGCCGAGCCCACCACCTTCGGGGCCAAGCTCGCGCTGTGGGCGCTCCAGGTGCGACGCGACCTCGAGCGGCTCCGCCGCGCTCGTGACGCGGTCGCGGTCGGCAAGATCTCGGGGGCGGTCGGCACCTACTCGAACGTCGATCCCGCGGTGGAGGCGTTCGTCTGCGAGCGCCTCGGGCTCCAACCCGCGCCGGCGACCCAGGTGCTCGCTCGCGACCGTCACGCCGAGTTCCTCTACGCCTGTGCCGCGGTGGGGGCATCCGTCGAGTCGTTCGCGCTCGAGATCCGCCTCCTGGCGCAGACCGAGATCGGCGAGGTGCAGGAACCGTTCCGCGAGGGCGCGCAGAAGGGCTCGAGCGCGATGCCGCACAAGCGCAACCCGTGGCGGTGCGAGCAGCTGTGCGGCTTGGCGCGGGTGCTGCGGGGCAATCTCCAAGCCGGACTCGAGGATGTCGCGCTCTGGCACGAGCGCGACATCTCCCACTCGTCGGTCGAGCGCATCGTGCTCGCCGACTCCGCCCTGCTCGCGTACTACATGCTGGTGAGATTCCGCGAGATCGTCGTCGGCATGAGCGTCGACAGCGACCGCATGCGCGCCAACCTGGATTCGTCGCACGGGCTGGTGTTCAGCCAGGCCGTCTTACTCGCGCTGGTCGAGGCCGGCCGCTCCCGCGACGACGCCTACCGGATCGTCCAGCGCGCCGCCACCCGCGCCTGGGAGGACGCGCGTCCGTTCTTCGAGGTGCTGAGCGACGATCCCGAGGTCACCGCGGCGTTGTCCGACGAGCGCCTCCAGTCCTGCTCCGACCTCACCGGCGCGCTCGAGCACGCCACCCGCGTGTTCGACACTCTCGCCGAGTGAGCGCCCCCGCGCTGCGGCACCACTACACGGGGAAGGTGCGCGACCTCTACGAGGTCGACCACGACCGCATGCTCATCGTGGCGTCCGACCGGATCTCGGTCTTCGACGTAGTGCTCGAGGACCAGATCCCCGACAAGGGCCGCGTACTCACCGCCCTGTCGACGTTCTGGTTCGCGCTGAGCGCGGACGTGTTCCCCAACCATGTGATCTCCGCCGACCCGACCGACTTCCCCGAGACCGCCGGGCCCGAGGTCGCCGGCCGGGCCATGCTCGTGCGCGCCACCCAGCCGGTGCGGCTGGAGTGCATCGCCCGGGGCTACCTGTTCGGCTCGGCGTGGTCGGAGTACGCCGAGCGCGGCACGGTCTCCGGCCGGCGCCTTCCCGGCGGGATGCGGCAGGCCGAGCGCCTACCCGAGCCGATCTTCACCGCCACGACGAAGGCCGAGAAGGGTCACGACCTGCCGCTGACCGACGCCGAGGCCGCCGACCTCGTCGGCGCCGACCTCTACGACCGGATCGCCGTCGCCTCCCTCGACGTCTACCGGTTCGGTGCCGCCCACGCGGAGTCGCGCGGAGTCATCCTCGCCGACACCAAGCTCGAGTTCGGAACGATCGGGGGCGAGCTGCTCGTCATCGACGAGATGCTCACCCCCGACTCGTCGCGCTACTGGCCCGCGGATGAGTACCGGGCCGGCACCTCGCCGCCGTCGTTCGACAAGCAGTTCGTGCGCGACCACTACCTCGGCGCGGGTTGGGACCAGACACCGCCCGCGCCGCCGCTACCCCCCGAGGTGATCGAGGGGACGCGCGCCCGCTACGTCGAGGCCTACGAGCTGCTCACCGGCGAGAGTTTCGACGAGTGGTTCACGTGAGCCGCGGCGTAGGGTGATGAGCGTGCGGTTCGAAGCCCGGGTGGAGATCACGCACCTCCCCGGCATCCTCGACCCGCAGGGCGCGACCATCGAACGCGCCCTTCCCGCGCTCGGCTACGACAACGTGTCCGACGTCCGGGTCGGCAAGAGCATCCGGCTCGTGCTCGACGCCGACGACGAGGCCGCCGCTCGCGACCAGGTCGAGGAGATGTGCCGCCGGCTCCTCGCCAACCCGGTGATCGAGGCGTACGAGATCGCGCTGTCGGAGCTGAGCGCGCCATGAGCGCGCGCGTCGGTGTGGTCGTGTTTCCGGGCACGAACTGCGAGCTCGACGTCGCCTGGGCAGTCGAGCAACTGGGCGGCTCGGCCGAGCTGCTGTGGCACGGCGAACGCGCCCTCGACAACGCCGACGCGGTCGTCGTCCCCGGCGGGTTCGCCCACGGCGACTACCTGCGCACCGGTGCCATCGCCCGCTTCTCGCCGGTGATGGAGTCGGTGGCGCGCTTCGCCGCCGCCGGCGGGCCGGTCGTCGGGATCTGCAACGGCTTCCAGGTGCTCACCGAAGCCGGGCTGCTCCCGGGCGCGCTCCAGAAGAACGCGGGGCTGGCGTTCCTCTGCGAGACGGTCGAGTGCCGGGTCGAGACGTCGGCGTCGGTGCTCACCGGCCTGGCAACGCCGGGAGCGGTGCTGCGGCTGCCCATCAACCACTTCGAGGGTAACTACGTCTGCGATGCCGCCACGCTCGCCCGCCTCCGCGACGAGGACCGGGTGGTGGTGCGCTACGTGCGCAACCCCAACGGCAGCCTCGACGACATCGCCGGCGTCTGCAGCGAGGGCCGCAACGTCGTAGGCCTCATGCCCCACCCGGAGCGCGCGTCCGACTCGATGTTGGGCTCCGAGGGCGGAGTGGTGCTGCTGCGGTCGCTGCTCGAAGCCGCCGCCGCCGGAGCCGCGGTCGCGAGCTAGTACCGGGACCCGAGGAGGAGGAGCAGCGTGGGGAGAATCGTCGTAACCGAGTTCGTGTCACTCGACGGTGTCATCGAGGATCCGGGCGGGTCGGAGGACTTCAAGCACTCAGCCTGGAGTTTCGAGGTCGATCGTGGCGACGAGGGAAACCAGTTCAAGCTCGACGAGACCCTGGAGTCCGAGGCGCTGCTGCTGGGCCGGGTGACCTATGAGGGCTTCGCCCAGGCCTGGCCGTCGCGGGATGGTGAGTTCGCCGACAAGTTCAACGGCATGCCCAAGTACGTCGTCTCGTCGACGCTGGCGAACCCCGAGTGGAACAACTCGACCGTGCTCAGCGGCGATCTCACCGAGGACGTCTCGAAGCTGAAGCAGGACGTGGACGGGGACATCGTCGTCCACGGCAGCGCCCAACTCGTGCAGGCACTGGTCGAGCGCGACCTCGTCGACGAGCTGCGCCTGATGGTGTTCCCGGTCGTACTCGGGGCGGGCAAGCGTCTCTTCGGCGACACGACCGGCAAGAAGCGCCTGCGGCTCGCGGACTCGAGGACGGTCGGCGACGGCGTCACCATCCTCACCTACGAGCCCGCGGACGAGGAAGCGAAGGGCTAGTTCGAACGCCCGATCCCGGCCCGCTTGAGCACGTCGGCGGGTACGCCCAGCTCCCGCCACGCCGCGTAAGAGATGCCCTTGCGCTCGGAGTAGTCCCGGGCGACCTGGGCGAAATCCCGCTCCAGCGCGGACAGATCAACCTTGGCGCCGAGCTGCTCGAGCTCGGCCTTGAGGTCCATGCGCTCCTGCACGAGCTGGAGTCGCTGGAGCGGGGACGCGTCGGTGAGCTGCTTCGCGATGGTGTCGAGGCGGCGCTTGATCGATTCCGTGGTGCGCTTGCGGCCCCGACGGGGGCGGTTCTGGTGCAGGGCGTCGAGGTACTTCCGCACCGCCCGTCCCAGCTCGCGACCCTCGGCCAATGCCCGCTTGTGGGCCGTGGTCATCGTGCTCTTGCGGCGTGCCGCCATGGAGTCGTCTCCTCTATTGATCGATTATCGCACCATCTTATTTGTTCAATGCCGAATGACTCCATTTGAGTACCGAGGCGAGAGTTAGCCTGCGATCGTGCCCGTCGACCAGCCGCTCCACCGCCGTCTGGGGCTGACCGACGACGAGCTTGGCGCCGTCGTCGAGCTGCTCGGCCGCGACCCGACCGAGCTCGAGCTGGCAATGTACGCGGTGATGTGGTCGGAGCACTGCTCGTACAAGTCGTCGCGCCTGCACCTGCGCCGGCTCCCGAGCGAGGCGCCGTGGGTGCTGGTGGGCCCGGGCGAGGGCGCGGGTGTCGTCGACGTCGGCGACGGGCTAGCAGTGGCGGTGCGCATCGAGAGCCACAACCACCCCTCGGCGGTCGAGCCCTACCAGGGGGCCGCCACCGGCGTCGGCGGGATCATCCGGGACGTGTTCTCGATGGGCGCGCGGCCGATCGCGCTCATGGACCCGCTCCGGTTCGGGCCCCTTGACGACGCCCGCACCCGGTACCTCTTCGAAGGCGTCGTGTCCGGCATCAGCGGCTACGGCAACGCGGTGGGAGTCCCCACCGTCGGGGGCGAAGTGGCCTTCGACGACTGCTACCGCGACAACCCCCTCGTGAACGTGCTGTGCCTCGGTCTGCTGCCCCATGACCGGCTCGTCCTGGCCCGCGCGTCGGGAGAGGGGAACCTGGCCGTGTTGCTCGGGTCGTCGACCGGTCGCGACGGAATCGGCGGCGCGAGCGTGCTGGCGTCGGCGGGCTTCGACGAGGGCGCGGAGGAGAAGCGCCCGTCGGTGCAGGTGGGCGACCCGTTCGAGGAGAAGAAGCTCATCGAAGCCTGCCTCGCCCTGCTCGACGCCGGCCTCGCGGTCGGCGTGCAGGACCTGGGCGCGGCCGGGCTGTCCTGCGCGGCGTCGGAGACCGCGGCCAAGGCGGGCGCGGGCATGGACGTCGACGCCGCCCGCGTGCCCAAGCGCGAGCCGGGCATGACGCCGGTCGAGGTGCTCACGTCCGAGAGCCAGGAGCGCATGCTCGCCATCGTGCGTCCCCGCCACCTCGACGAGGTCCTCGCGCTGTGCGACCGGTGGGAGATCACCGCGTCGGTCGTGGGCCGCGTCACCGACACCGGCCGGTTCCGCGTGTACGACGGGCTGTTCGACGCGGTCGGTGTCGCCGGTGCGAACCCGGAACCGCCGCGCGGTGACACGCCCACGCCGACTTCGTCCGACCAGACGCCGGCGGCCGATGTGCCGGTCGAGAGCCTCGGCGACGGGCCGGTCTACGAGCGCGAGCGGCGTCGCCCGGCGGCGCAGGACGCGCTGGTCGCCGCCGACCCCGCACCCCTTCTCGCCGAACGGTTCCCGCCCGGCGCCGACCTGTCGGGCGAGCTCCTGGCGGTGCTCGCGTCGCCCACGGTCGCGGACAAGTCGTGGGTGTGGCGCCAGTACGACCATCAGCTCTTCCTCAACACGGTGGTCGGGCCGGGTGGCGACGCGGCCGTGCTCCGGCTCAAGGGCACACCCCGGGCGCTGGCGCTCTCGACCGACGGCAACGCCCGGTTCTGCCGGCTCGATCCCCGGACGGGTGCGCGGCTGGCGGTGCTCGAGGCCGCCCGCAACGTCGCCTGCGCCGGCGCCCGTCCCCTCGCCCTGGTCAACTGCCTCAACTTCGGCAACCCCGAGCACCCCGAGGTCATGTGGCAGTTCGCCGACGTCGTCGACGGGGTGGCCGAGGCGTGCACCGCGCTCGGGATCCCCGTGATCGGCGGGAACGTCAGCTTCTACAACGAATCGGAAGGGCGCGACATCGACCCCACCCCGATCGTGGGTGTGCTCGGGCTCATCGAGGAACTCGGCGACGTCCCCCCGGCCGCCGCGCTCGTTCCCGGCCACCGGATCGTCGTGCTCGGCGCCACGCGCCCCGAGCTCGCTGGGTCCGAGTGGGCTGCGGTGGTACACGGCCTCGACGGAGGCCGACCCCCGGACGCCGACCTCGACGGGGCGCGGCGCCTGCACGAGTTCGTACGGGACCTGGTGACGGAGCGCACCGTCGCCGGTGTGCACGACTGCGCCGAAGGCGGGCTTGCGGTCGCGCTGGCCGAGATGGCGATCGCGGGCGGGACCGGGTGCACGGTCACTCCCGAGCCCGGCCTCGAGGCCGCGGCGTGGTGCTTCGCGGAGTCGGCGTCCCGGATCGTCGCGTCGGTGGACGCCCGCCCGCTGCCGGACGTGCTGCGCCGGGCGGCCGAGGCCGGCGTCCCTGCCGTCGACCTCGGCGTCGCCGGCAGCGACCGCTTGGTGGTCGAGGGCGCCTTCGACGTCTCGGTCACCGACGCCACCCGCGCCTGGCGCGACGCGATCCCGGCAGCCCTGGGGGCGACGGCGGCGCGCTGACAAGCGTCAGGTGGTGGTTGCCGGCGCCTGCGTCGTCGTGGTCGCGGTGGTCGTCGTCGTCGCCGCGGTCGTGTTCGGTGCCCTGGTCGTGTTCGGGCTGCGTTGCTGCGTCTGCGGCGTCTCTTCCTCAGTCGTGGTCGTCGGCTCCTCGGTGGACGTGGTCGTATCGGTGTTACCCCCGTCGTCCCCCCCTCCGCTGGCCAGGAGCACCCCGCCACCGACGAGGAGC
Organism: Actinomycetota bacterium; assembly: GCA_013695115.1. Taxonomy (GTDB): domain Bacteria; phylum Actinomycetota; class Acidimicrobiia; order IMCC26256; family JACDBD01; genus JBPCMN01. The sequence continues at coordinate 12,775 of JACDBD010000092.1, forward strand.
GCGGCCACGAGCACGGCCGCGGCGACGAGCATGCCGACGCGCCGCCTCCTGCCATCGCCGTCGGGCGGGCCGGCACCGGCGTCGTCCTGGAA
>JACDBD010000167.1 GCA_013695115.1 Actinomycetota bacterium
TGTTCGTCAGGGGGCAGCGGGGCGATGCGGGGACCGACCGATGGTTTCGCCATTCCCCCAACCTACGCGGCCCCCAACCTATGCGGGAGGGAACAGCCCGAGCACGAAGCCGGCAACCGCGATGGCGAGCGTCGACACCGTGACGAGCCGAAAGCGGCGGGCAGCCTCGACCCCGCCGACGCCGGTCATCAGGGAGCGCCCGTGGCCGCGGTACGCGCTCACCGCCCATCCGAGGCCACCGACACCGAGGAACAGGAAGGCGGCGACGTGATCGGCGCGGGTGTCGAGCGGGAAGAAGCGCCGGGCCAGGATCGCGATGCAGGCCAGCACGGCGAGGCCACTCCGACCCCAGGCGAGCCCGGTGCGCTCAGCGGCGACGACCCGGTCGCGATCGACGTGATCCACCCTTACGGCCTCACTCGCTGCGGGCCGGGCCATCCAGAAACGGATTGGCCGGCCCGCGGGCGCCCGCTCGGACGCCAAGTGCCGCTACAGCAGCTTGGATGTGCCGCTTTCATCAGTCGGAGGGCGCGCCGATGCTGGCGATCACGATCGCGAGCACGGCGACGACGCCGATTCCGACCGCGAGGAGCCGGGGGAGCGGGGAGGCCGGGAGCGGCTCGCCCAGGCGCATGGCCCGCTCGTTCGCGTCCCAGCGGCGGTAGCTGGCCACCGCCAGCAGCGCGCCCATCGCGATGAGGGGGAGCCCCAGCAGCCTCCGGCCGAACTCGATGTCGAGCACGGGGAGGAGCTGGGTGGCAGCGACGCCGGTGGCGATCAGCGCGAGGGCGGTGCGGTTCCACGCCAGGAACGTCCGCTCGTTGGCGTAGGTGAAGCGCACGTCGGGCTCCTCGCCGACCTCGTTCAGGGGCGGGCGCCGCGGGGTCATCGGGTGCACCCTTGCCACATCAGAGCACCTGCGTCTCGGCGGGTTCGTCGACCACCGGGTTCTCGAGCGTACCGATGCCCTCGATCTCGATGCGCACAGTGTCACCGGCGCGCAGAAACGCCGGCGGCTTGCGGAACACTCCGACGCCGGCGGGCGTGCCGGTGGCGATGAGGTCGCCGGGCTCGAGCGTGAACGCGGTGGAGAGGGTCTCGATCTGCTGGAAGCAGTCGAAGATCATCTCCTTGGTCGACGCGTCTTGACGGAGATCGTCGTTGACCCAGGTTCGGATCTGCAGCGAGTGCGGATCGGTGAGCTCGTCCGCGGTGACGATCCACGGTCCGGTGGGCCCGTGGGTGTCGAACGACTTGCCCAGCGTCCACGTCGGCGCCTTGAACTGCCAGTCGCGTACGGTGACGTCGTCGACGATCGTGTAGCCGGCGACGACCTCGTGGGCGCGCTCGGCGGGGACATGCCGGCAACGGCGCCCGACGACCACGCCGAGCTCACCCTCGTAGTCGAGCATCTCGGAGACGCGGGGGCGGTGGATGGCCTCGCCCGGTCCGATCACGCAAGTGCTCTGCTTGTTGAAGAACACCGGGAATGATGGCGCCTCTGCACCCGACTCGGCCATGTGGTCGGCGTAGTTGAGGCCGATGGCGAGGAACTTGGGTGGGCGGGCGATCGGCGCGAGCAGCTCGACCTGGCCCAGCGGGTGGCGGGCGACTGTGGCGACGTCAGGGCCAGCCGCAACCACCTCCAGAACGGAGCCAGGCGCCTCGGCGATCTCGTCGCCGACGACGACCCCAGTGCCGACGGAGGCCTGATTGCGGAAGCGGGCGACACGCACGACGGCTCCTCTCGACTACGCGGATGCTATGCGGGTCGGCGTCGGAAGTAGAGCAGGCCGATCGTGTCGGAGACGCGCTCGATCTCCACCTCGACGGGGAGCCCCAGCCGGAGGTCGCCGGGCTCGATCCCCCGCAGGCCGGCAACCACCCGGACACCCTCCTCGAGCTCGACCACGAGGACGGCGTACGGCAGCGCGTCGGCAAAGCCGGGGTGCAGAGCCTGATGCGTGACGGTCCAGGAGAAGAGGGTGCCCCGTCCGCTCGAAGGGTCCCAGCTCCAACCTTCGTCACCGCACGCCGGGCACAGGTGGCGGGGTGGGTGGCGCCACGCGCCGCACGTGCCGCACCGCTGGAACCGCAGCTCGCCCCGGGCGCAGTGCGAGTACCACTCGGCGGTCAACCCCACCGGCGTCGGCAGCGAACGGGGGCTGCGGGCGCGGACGGTGGTCACGACACGCGCCCCAGCACCGCCAGGCTGCCGTCGCCGAAGTCGCCCCATCCGGTGACGAGGCCGAGCTCGGCGTCCTCGACCTGGGCGGCGCCGGCGGCGTGGCGCAGCTGACGCGTCGCCTCGACCAGGTGGTTCATGCCCCACATGTGTCCCTGGGAGAGAAGTCCTCCGTGGGTGTTGAGCGGGAAGTCACCGCCGAGCTCGATGCGGCCGCCGCGTACGAACGCGCCCGACTCACCTCGCTGGCAGAGCCCCAGCGCCTCGAGCTGGAGCAGGACCACGTGGGTGAAGCAGTCGTAGACCTCGAGGAAGTCGGCGTCGGCCGCGGCCACGCCCGCCATCGCCAGGGCGCGGGGGGCAGCGAAGCTGAGCCCGATCTGGAACGGGTCCGGGCGGTTGGCGATGTCGTCGGCGGGATAGGGATGTCCCTCGGCCACTCCGAGCACGGCGACGACCGGGTGAGGCAGGTCGCGGGCGCGCTCGGTGGTCGTCACGACGACGGCGGCGGCGCAGTCGGTCTCGAGGCAGCAGTCGTAGAGCCGGAACGGCTCCGAGACCCAACGCGCGCTCAAGTAGTCGTCCATCGTGAGCGACCGGCCCCGCATGAGGGCGCGCTCGTTCAGCTGCGCGTGCTTGCGGGCGGCCAGCGCGACCGCGCCGGTCTCTTCGTCAGCGATCCCGTAGAGATGCTTGTGACGCATGCAGAGGAACGCGTAGAACTGCGGCGCCGAGATCGCGCCGTAGGGCAGGTAGTAGTCCTGCACGGCATCAGTGGCGGAGTTCACCGAGAGCCCGTAGCGGGGACGGCGGGCGCCGGGCTTGGGCCGGAACGCCGAGTAGCCGTTCCACCCCACCACGCACAGCACACAATCGGCGAGACCGCTGGTCACCGCGGTGGCGGCACTCTGGAGCGAGGCGACGGGACTAGCCCCGCCCATGTGCACGGTGACGGAGTAGCGCAGCTCCTCGATGCCGAGGTTGGCGGCGAGCTCCTCCGCGCTCGTGTAGCCGGCAGGCGGGATGAGCCCGTCGATCTGGTCGAGCGCGAGCCCGGCGTCGGCGACCGCAGCGCGGGCGGCGTCGAGCATGAGCTCGACCGGTAGCCGGTCCGAGCCGCGCACGTAGTCGGTCTCCCCGACGCCGACGATCGCAGCCTCGCCGCTCAAGCTCATGCGCGGAGCTACCAGAGCTGATCGGCGTACGTGTCGGTGCCGGGGACGGTCGGCAGGAACGGCGACGCGAACAGGATCCGTCCCTTCCCGCTGGCCTCGAGCTCCCTGCCGAGCGACCCGAACCGGTCGTCCCAGGTGTCCAGGACGTCGTCGTCGGTGAAGTAGAGCTGGAGGAGCCGGTTGTCGGCGGTGTCGCGCGGGACGTCGCTGGGCGCGTCGCCGAACAGCGGCACCGGGCTGAACGCGACCAGGAGGTCGGCGGGCAGGGGCCGTGATCCGAACCACTTGGTGACGTCGTCGATCGCCGCGCCCTCGGCGGGCTCGGCGATCACCGCGGTGAGGCCGCGGAAGCGGTGGTCGAGGGCGAGCTCGGCGGGCACGCCGTCGGCATGGGCGTTGCGCTCCTCGAGGCAGCGGTACATGAGCGTGTGGATGTGGTCGCGCTCGGTGAACATCCGGTCGTTGGCGTGGAGCCAGTTGACCTGGTTGACGCCCCATTGGGTCCACTCGTCGAACTTGCCGGCGAGGATCCAGTAGATCGCCAGGTAGGAGCCGACCATGGGGTCGGGGGTGATCGGCGACTCGGTCGGGTAGCGCTTCTCCTTGCACGCTCGGGTGGCGACGAACCGCGCGCCCGCGACCGTCCACGAGCCGATCATGCAGCCGGCGTAGAAGTGGTCGCGCTCGTACCAGCGGTTATAAGCGACCTCATGGCCGCGGTGAGGCTCGACCATCGTGAACAGCGCGCCCCCGAGCTTGATCGGACGCTCGGTGCTGTTGCCCGTACCTACCTCTTGGATACTCATGGGTCCTCCTGGCCGTGAGGGGGCGTGGCCCGCGCCGCGAGCGCGCGCTTGTCGACCTTCAGCATCGAGGTGAGTGGCAGCTCGTCCACGACCACCAGCCGATCAGGGGCCTTGTAGTCGGCGAGCCGGTCGCGGCACCACGACCGCAGCGGGTCGAGGGCCGGCGGGGCGGAACCCGGGGTGGGAACCACGTAGGCGACCCCGACCTCGCCCAGCACCGGGTCGGGGACACCGACGACCGCGACCCGGGCGACCGACGGGTGCTCGGCCAGCGCGCCCTCGACCTCGGCGGGGTACACGTTGTACCCGCCCCGGATGTACATCTCCTTGAGCCGCCCCACGATGCGCAGGTTCCCGTCGGTGCCGACGAAGCCGAGGTCGCCGGTGTGGAGCCAGCCGTCGTCGTCGACGGCGGCCGCAGTTGTCTCCGGGTCGCGCCAGTAGCCGCGGAACATCGCGGCCGAACGGCAGCAGACCTCGCCGATCTCTCCATCGGGGAGCGCGCCACCACCATCCGGTGCGGCAATGCGCAGCTCGACCTCGGGCGCGGGCCGCCCCACCGTCGTGGCCACGGTCTCGTCGTCGTCCTCCGCCAGGGTGCTCGTGGTCACGCCCGCCTCGGTGCTCGTGTAGCGCGTGATGACCGGACAGCCCAACACCTTGCGCATCTGGCGGACGAGGTCGGGCGCGATGGCGGCGCCGCCGATGGCGGCGACCCGCAGGTTCGAGAAGTCGGTGCGCTCCACGTCGTTGTGCGCGAGGACGAGCGACCACTGCGTCGGGACGCCGGTGGCCATGGTGATGCCCTCGTCCCGGACCAGGCGCAATGTCTCCTCGGCCGACCACGGCTCGCCCACCAGCACGAGCGTGGTCCCGTTGGCGAGCTCGTCCGACATCCGGGTCATGTAGCCGACGTGCGGGAAGGGGAGGGCGACGAGCCGGCGGTCGCCCGGGCGGGTGAGCTCGCCGATGTTGCGCGAGATGACAGCCATGGTGGCGTGGTCGTAGACGGCCCCCTTGGGCGCGCCGGTGGTGCCGCTGGTCCAGACGATGCATGCGGGATCGGTCGGGGCGATCTCGGGAAGTCGGGCCGGCGGATCGGCGCCGAGCGCGTGGCCGAGGTCGGTGACGGGGAGCGGATGACCGGCGTCGACGCCGACCGGTGCCGATGCGCCGTCGCCGACCACGGTGACACGCGGTTCGGTCCGCTCGATGATGCTGGCCTGCTCGGCCGGTCCCAGCCGCAGGTTGATCGCCGACGTCACCGTTCCGGCCCGCAGCGCGCCGAGGTAACAGGCCGCGAACTTGATCGAAGACGGCAAGAGCAGGCACACGACATCTCCGGGAGCGACGCCGAGGTCGATCAGGGTGGCGGCGAACCCGTCGGCGGCACGGTCGAGCCACGCGTACGACACCCGTTTCTCGCCGTGCACGTACGCCTCGCGATCGGGGTGCGCGCGCGCCGCGTCGCGGAGCAGGTCTGCGGTCGTTTGCCCTGGTCGCGGGCTCGTTGCCACGAATCTGACACTACGTTAGATTTCCGCGCCCGGGCCACGGAGGGAGACCTGATGGCGCGCTTCACCGACCGGGTCGCGATCGTGACCGGTGGCGGATCCGGTCTGGGGCGCGCCACCGCGCACCGGCTGGCATCGGAAGGCGCGAACGTGGCCGTCGTCGATCTTGCTCGCGACGCGGCCGAGAAGGTTGCGGCCGAGATCGCCGAGACCGGCGGTACCGCCCGCGCTGTCGCCGCCGACGTGAGCGATCCCAAGTCGACGAGCGCGGCGGTCGAGGAAGCCGCGGGCGGCCTCGGGCGACCGCAGGTCCTGGTGAACTGCGCCGGAATCGGCGGGTTCTCCCACACGCTCGACGAGAGCTACGAGCGCTGGTCGGCAATCATCGGGGTCAACCTCACCGGCACGTTCCTCATGTGTCAGGCGATCCTCCCGCACCTGCTCGACGGCGGCGGCGCCATCGTCAACGTCGCGTCCAACGCCGGGCTCATGGGTCAGCCGTACTCGGCCGCCTACTGCGCGTCCAAGGGCGGAGTCGTCAACCTCACCAAGGCGCTGGCGGTCGAGTACGTCAAGCGGGGCGTGCGCGTGAACGCGGTCGCGCCCGGCGGCATGAACACGCCGATGATCGCCGGCTTCACCATGCCCGAAGGCGTCAACCTGAAGGAGTTCGCCAAGGTGACCTCACCGCTCGGCTACAGCGAGCCCGAGGAGATCGCGGGTCTCATCGCCTACATGGCATCCGACGACGCCCGCTACATGGTCGGCAGCGTCGTCTCCATGGACGGCGGCATCACCGCGTAACGACGGAGGAGAGTTGTGATCGACGACGCCCGCAGCCTCTGGGAGCTGATCGAGCGCCGGGCCGACGCCACGCCCGACGCTCTCCTCGGCATCGACGAGGACAAGCGCACGATGAGCTTCGGCGACTACAAGACCGCGGCCGAACGCGCCGCCGCCGGCCTCACCGAGCTCGGGCTCGGCGAGGGCACGGCAGTGTCGTGGCAGCTGCCGACGTGGTCTGAGTCGATCGTGCTCGTCGGGGCCCTCTCCCGCCTCGGTGTGGTGCAGAACCCGATCCTGCCGATCTACCGTGAGCGCGAGGTCGGTTTCGTCACCCGCCAGACCGGCGCCAAGCTCCTCGTGGTTCCGGGGGAGTGGAAGGGCTACGACTACGAGGCGATGGCGCGCGCCATCGCCGAGGGGCAGCCCGGGCTCGACATCCTCGTCGTGAGTCGCGAGCTCCCGGGGGGCGACCCCGCCGGTCTGCCGGCCGCGCCGCCGACGCCGGACGATGCCGACGACGCGCCGATTCGCTGGGCCTTCTACACCTCGGGCACGACCGCCGATCCCAAGGGGGCGCGCCACACCGACCGCACGATCATGGCGTCGGCGGTCGGGATGGTGCAGGCGCTCGAGGTCGGCGAGGACGATCGCAGCGCGATGGTGTTCCCGTTCACCCACATCGGTGGGATCGGGTGGCTGTTCGCGGCGATGATGACGGGCTGCCAGGCCATCGTCGTCGAGGCGTTCGACCCGGCGACCACGATCCCGGTGCTCCAGCGTGAAGGTGTGACGCTGGCGGGCGCAGGCACGCCGTTCCACATGGCGTACCTCGCGGCCCAGCGCGAGCACCCGGACCAGCCGCTGTTCCCCAACGCCCGCGCGTATCCCGGTGGTGGCGCAGCCAAGCCGGCGCAGCTCCACTACGACGTGAAGAAGGAGCTCGGCGGCGTCGGTGTGGTGTCGGGTTGGGGGTTGACGGAGACGCCGATCCTCACGATGTGCTCGGTGCGCGACCCCGACGACAAGCTCGCCGCCACCGAGGGCCGGCCCACCCCCGGCGTAGTACTGAAGGTCGTGAAGCTCGACGGCACGCCGGCCGAGCCGGGCGAGGAGGGCGAGCTCCGGGCCAAGGGCCCGATGCAGTGCAAGGGCTACCTCGACGACTCGCTCAACGCCGACGCGTTCGACGAGCAGGGCTTCTTCCGCACCGGCGACCTCGGCACTCAGGACGCCGACGGCTACGTCACCATCACCGGCCGTCTCAAAGACGTCATCATCCGCAAGGGCGAGAACATCAGCGCCAAGGAGGTCGAGGACCTCCTGTTCACGAGTCCCGACATCGCCGACGTGGCGGTGATCGGGTTGCCCGACCCCGCGTCGGGGGAGCGGGCGTGCGCGGTGCTCGTGCCCAAGGACCCGGCGGCACCCCCGACGCTCGACGACCTCGCGTCGTTCTGCAAGGACGCCGGGCTCATGACCCAGAAGATCCCCGAGCAGCTCGAGATCGTCGACGCCCTTGCGCGCAACGCGACCGGGAAAGTGCTGAAGCACGAGCTGCGCCAGCAGTACTCGAAGCAGTAGCCCGTGCCCCTTCCCCGGGAGCTGAAGGACCTCGCGGCCAAGGTCTCGAACTGGGGCCGCTGGGGCGCGAACGACCAGCGCGGCACGCTCAACCTCATCACTCCCGAAGCGGTGCAGCGGGGCGCGGCCGCGGTGCGCACGGGCGTGACCTTTCCGCTGTCGATCCCGTACGACGACGACGGCCCCCAGACCGGCGCGATCCCCGGCCGGATCAATCCCAAGCACACGATGCTGATGGCCAACGCGCCCTTCACCGGCGACATCGCCGACTTCTGCACCAGCGACGACATTGTCGAGATGGGGGTGCAGGCGGCCACCCACTGGGATGCGCTCGCCCACGTCGGCTACGAGGGCAAGCTCTACAACGACGTTCCGTTCGACGCGGTGAACGACTCGGGCGCGTCGAAGCTGGGGATCGAGCAGTACGGGCCCATCGTCACCCGGGGCATCCTCCTCGACGTCGCCCGGCTCAAGGGCGTCGAGTACTTCGAGGACAACTACGCCATCACCGGCGACGACCTCGACGCCGCCGCCAGACAGTCCGGCATCACGGTCGAGTCGGGCGACATCGTGCTCGTGCGGACGGGCCAGATGGAGTGGTTGCGGCGGGGCGACAAGGTCCGCTTCAACGACCCCACCCCCGGCCTCGGTGTGGGCTCGATCGAATGGCTCCACGACCGCGAAGTCGCGGCCGTGGCCACCGACACGCTGGTGTTCGAGGTGTGGCCGTGCGAGGACCCCGCGGTGCTCCTGCCCGTCCACATGATCGACCTGCGCGACATGGGCCTGGTGCAGGGCCAGCTCTGGCACCTCGACGACCTCGCCGCCGACTGCGCGAGCGACGGCCGTTACGAGTTCCTCCTCGCGGCCACGCCGTTGCCGATCACCCACGCGGTCGGCGGGCCGGTCGCGCCCACCGCGACGAAGTAGCGCAGAACCGCCCGAAGTCCCGCCGAAGCGACAATCGCGACATCCGGGGCACCGGTAGGGTTCCTCGGGGGTGAGATGAGCCGTGGCCGATCCTCGAACGGGAACCGCCGCGACCGCGCCGGTGCTCTGCGCCCGCGTCATCGGACGGGATCGCGAGCTCGGTGCGCTGCGGGCTGCGCTCGACGAGGCACGCGCGGGCCGGGGGAGCGTCGTCTTCCTGGCAGGAGAAGCCGGGATCGGAAAGTCTCGGCTCGCGCACGAGGCGGCAACCGTTGCGCGCTCGCGCGGCATGGTCTTGCTTCGCGGTCGGGCGGTGCAGGCCGCGAGCCCGGTGGCGTACCGGCCGCTGGCCGAGGCGCTGTGCTCGCCCGGTCGCGCCGGCGAGCTGCCGGACACCCCCGAGCTCGCGCCATTCCGCGCCGTGCTCGGTCGCCTGATCCCCGAATGGCGGGAGGAGCGTGGCGGCAGTCTCGACGATTCGGTCGTGCTCCTGGGGGAGGCCGTACTGCGCTTTCTCCGAGCAGTCGCCGGCGGCGACGGAGGCCTGATGATCCTCGAGGACCTGCATTGGGCTGACCCCGAGACCGTCCAGGTCGTGGAGTACCTGGCCGACAACCTCCGGTCCGAACCCGTCCTCTGTGTCGGCACGCTGCGGGTGGAGGACAAGACGCCGGCGCTCGACTTGGCGCGCACGCTGCAGTCTCGGCGCGTTTCCGAAGTGCTCGACCTCTCACGGCTCGGCGAACCCGCAGTCGCCGAGATGGTGCGCGACTGCCTCGGTTGCACGGACCTGCCGAACGAGATCGTGGGGCTGGCGTCCCGCGCCGAAGGCGTCCCGTTCCTCGTCGAGGAGATCCTGGCGACCTCCGTCGCTGCCGGTGCGCTCGTGGACGAAGGCGGCGCTTGGGTGGTTGGGACCGGCGCCCCGGTCGTGCCCCTGACCTTCGCCGACAGTGTGCGGCGCCGACTGGGCACCCTGGGAGACAACGCTCGGAGTGTGCTCGCGGCGGCGGCGGTGCTCGGCCGCCGCTTCGACTGGGCGTTGATCTCACCGATCACAGGACTCGGCGAACCCGAGGTCCTGGCGGCGCTGCGGGCCGCCGTCGACGCGCAGGTCGTGGCGACGGAGGACGACGGAGCGGCGTTCCGGTTCCGGCACGCGTTGACCCGCGACGCCGTGCTCGGCGACCTGCTCCCGCCCGAGCGGGCCGCCCTGTCGGCTCGGGTGCTCGACGTGATCGAGGCGGAACATCCCGGTCTGCCGGGCGAATGGTGCGAGCTCGCGGCCGAGATGGCCGAGACGGCCGGCCGGCGCGAGGACGCGGCCCTCCTTCTTCTGGAAGCCGGCCGACGCGCGCTCGGGCGAGGCGCGCTCGTGACCGCCGAGACCACCCTCGACCGGGCGAGGCGTCGCGCTCCCGTCGACTCGGCGACGATCCTCGACATCGAGGAGTGCCTCAACGAAGTCCTGAGCCTCGCCGGCAAGCGCGACCGGGTGGTCGAGGTGGCCGGTTCGCTGCTGGCGCGACTCGGGGGGGCGCCCGAGCTGGCGCCGCGGCGCGCCGAAGTCCAGCTTCGCTTGGCACGCGCCGCGGTGGCAGCCACGCGCTGGTCCGACGCGCACCAGCCGCTGAATGCGGCGCGGGCCTACGCGGAAGAGGCCGGCGACGAGGGGCTCACGGCGCGGGCCGACGCGCTCGGAGCACACCTCGCGATGGGAGAGCAGCATCCTGAGAACGCATCCCGCCTCGCCCGCACTGCGCTGGACACGGCGGAGCGAGTCGACCTGCCCGAGGTGGCCTGCGAGGCGCTCGAGATCATCGGTCGGTGCGAGCGCCCCGTCGACCTCGACGCGGCCGAGGCTGCCTTCGCGCGTGCGCATACCGTCGCTGACGAGCACGGATTGACCGTGTGGCGGGTCCGCGCCCTCCATGAGCTGGGCACGATCGACCTTCTGCGGAGGGGTGGTCTCGAGCGGCTCGAGGAGGCGCGAAAGCTCGCGGTGAGCGCGGGTGCGCTGGCGACGGTGGCTGTACTGGACGTGCAGATCGCAGCCGCGCACATGGTGCGCGACGACGTCGAGCCGGTGCTCTCGATCGCCCGCCGGTCGGCCGATCTCGCCCGCCGGCTCCATCTCGACCTGACCTACGCCGCTGCCCGAGCGTTCGAGGCCGCCGCCCACGCCCGCGCCCGGCGCCGATCGGCGATGGAGGAGTGCATCGCCGACGCGCTCGTGCATGCCGGTGGCGACCCGAGCATCGTGATGGCCACCATCGTCCAGCGCGTCATCTGCGCCCTGGTGGAAGAGGATCGCTCGAGAGCGATCCCCGACCTCGACGAGGCCATGAGGTTGGCGCGCGAGCCCCGGGGTGACCAGGCCAGCGGGCCTACTCCGGGTCTCTGGGCGCTCACGCGCGTGATCGATCCCGCGACCGAAGCTGCGGCGGTCGAGGAGGCGGGCGAGCCGGTGCACTTCTGGGCCTGGGCCTACCTGAGATACGCGGAAGCGGTCGTGCTCGGCCGGGCCGGACGCGAGGACGAGGCCGCCACGATGATGGATTCCGGCGACGAGCGGCTCGCCGGGTTCGAGTGGCTGCGCCTCTACGGCCGCCGCCTGGTCGCCGAGGCGGCGATCGAAGACGGGTGGGGCGCCCCGGAGGCCTGGCTGCGCGAGGCGCTGGCGTTCTTCAGCGAGCGGGGTGACGACGCCATCGCGTCCGCCTGCCGCTCGTTGCTCCGTCGTGCCGGCGCTTCGGTGCCCCGGCAGCGGACCGGTGTCGGGGATGTCCCCGGGCCACTCCGGGCTCTCGGCGTCACCGCCCGCGAGCTGGAGGTCATCCGGCTGCTGGCCGACGGGATGTCGAACAAGGACATCGCCGCCCGCCTCTACCTCTCGCCCCGGACGGTCGAGCGCCATGTCTCGAATCTGACCGCCAAGGCGGGGGTTGAAGGCCGCTCCCCGCTCGTCGCCTGGGCGGCCCGTTCGACCGGAGAGTCCAGGACCGCCTGACTGGCCGGGCCTCCCAATATGCGGGCCCCTATATGCCGGGCCTCCTATATGGGGGTAGCGGGGGCGGGGACTGGCGGCTCTCCCTCATGTGCTCGAAGCGCTCCTCCCTCACGATGGCCTCGCGGCCTTCCGACCGCGCAAGCACGAGGAGAAGGAGATCGACCATGACCAAGACCACCAAGACCACCAAGACCACCAAGCCCACCGGCCAGTTCTTCGCCGCGCCGCCGATGGCGGAGCCGGTGCTGCCCTGGCGGGCCGAGTACGGCAGCATCGACGACCCCGGCGAGGTGACCGACCTGGGCGGCGACGTCTACGTGTACACGTCACCCGACTACGCGCTCGACGTCAACACCGTCTTCGCCATCACGCCCGAGGGCGTCGTGGTGCTGGACAGCCAGCTGCTGCCCCGGCACGCCGAGGCGGTGGTGGCCGAGATCCGGGCCCGGACCGACAAGCCGATCCGGTACGTGACCAACAGCCACCACCACCCCGACCACGTCTTTGGCAACCAGGTCTTCCAGGCCGAGGGGGCCGAGGTGGTCTCGAGCTACTTCACCGCCCGGATGATCGACGCGAGCTCGTTCTGGTACCTGATGTTCCTCTCCGGCGTTTGGGGAGAGCACCTGCCTCAGGGGTACACGGTGCCGCGCGACACCTTCGTGCGCTCACGAGAGCTCTGGCTCGGCAAGACGGCGGTGCAGCTCTTCGAGTTCACCGACAGCACGACCGTGGCCGGCGAGTCCGTCGACGTGACCATGGCGTGGCTGCCGCAGGCGAAGGTGCTTCACGTCGCCGACACGGTGTGGCCGGGGTCGCACACGTTCTTCGCCGACGGGACCAGCGTGCCCGACTGGTTCGTCCAGCTCGACTACCTGCGCGATCTCGTCAGCGAGCTCAAGCCCCGGGTGATCGTGCCCGGTCACGGCGCCCCCGGCGACGCCGGGATCATCGACGCCCAGGAGCGGTACCTGCGGGCGGTGGCCCGGATAGTGGAGCAGTACTGCCGGGGCGGTGAGGTGCAGCTCACCGACGAGGCGAAGGGGAAGCTCCGCCAGGAGATCGTCAACGAGTTCCCCGACCACCGGAACCACATCCCGCTCGACATCAGCCTCCAGCTGTTGCAGATGCTGGGGCCGGTCGCGTTCCTGGTCGGGCGGCCCGACGGGCGGCGGCGGCTCGGCTGCCGACGTTCCTCTAGCGAAGCGCGCGTGCAGGGC
>JACDBD010000180.1 GCA_013695115.1 Actinomycetota bacterium
CAGTGATGATCGTGATCCTGGTCATCGGGATCATGATCGACTCGTTGCTGTTCGGGACGGCCGAGCGCGCAATCCGGCGCCGCTACGGGCTCGTCGACACCGCCACGTGACCTAGTCTCCTGCGTCCGTGAGCACGGACGCGTGGCTGACCCTCACCCTTGTGATCGCGACGATCGTCGTGCTCGCGACCGAGCGCTTCCCGCCCGCGCTGGTCATGCTGGCGTCGGTCGTCATCCTGCTTGTCGCGGACGTGGTCGACGAGGAGGGCGCGTTCAGCGGCTTCTCCAACGAGGCGCCGTTCATCGTCGCCGCCCTCTACGTGGTGGCGGGCGCCGCCGAGGCCACGGGCGCGCTCGAGCGGGTCACGCAGTGGATCTTCGGGCGGGACCGGACTGACGGAAGCGTCGGCGCGGAACGGCGTGACCTCGCCCGCATAGTCGGGCCGACCACGCTCGGCTCCGGATTCATCGCCAACACGCCGCTGGTGGCGCTGATGGCGCCGCGGGTGGTCGCGTGGTCCCGGCGCACGGGCCGCTCGGCGTCCCGCTACCTCATGCCGCTGAGCCACGCGGCGGTGTTCGGCGGCGTGATCACCGTGTTGGGGACGTCGGCCAACATCACGGTGTCGGGGCTCCTGCGCGACTCGGGCCAGGACCCGCTCGACGTGTTCGAGATCACACCGGTCGGCCTGCCGCTCGCGGTGCTGGGTGCCATGCTCCTCGTTCTCGTGAGCCCGCGGTTGCTCCCGCGGCGGCTCTCGCCGTCGGAGGCCGATACCGGCACCACCCGCGAGTTCACGCTCGAGATGCGGGTCGCGCCGGGCAGCCCGCTGGCCAGCCGGACGGTCGCCGACGCCGGTCTGCGCAACCTGGAGGGCGTGTTCCTCCTCGAGCTCGAGCGCGCCGGCGTGACGACGGCGCCGGTCGCGCCGGACCACGAGCTCGCCGAGGGCGACCGGCTCACGTTCGTGGGCGCCGTCTCGCGTGTGCTCGATCTCCAGCGCACCCCCGGCCTGGTGTCGGCGGAGCACCGGCACTTCTCTGTCGTCAGCAGCGGCTCTCGCGCGACATACGAGGTCGTGATCGGAGAAGGGTCGCCACTGGCGGGCCGGACCCTGAAGGAGGTCGGGTTCCGCGGGCGCTACGGCGGCGCGGTCTTCGCCATCCACCGCTCCGGCGAGCGCATCAGCGCCAAGCTCGGTGAGGTGAGGCTGCGGGTGGGCGACCTCCTGCTCGTGCTGGCCGACCACGGGTTCAGGGAGCGCTGGCAGGACACCCACGACTTCCTCGTTGTCTCGCCCATGGACGGTGGCGTCCCCGTACGTCACGAGCGAGCCCTGATCGTGGAGCTGACGCTCCTGGCATTGGTCGTCGTGGCCGGGACCGGGATCCTCGATCTGCTCGAAGCCTCGCTGCTGGCCGCCGGCGGTCTCCTCGCCGCTCGGGTGATCTCCCTGCCGGAGGCGCGCCGCGCCATCGACTTCGACGTGATCCTCATGATCGCGGCCAGCTTCGGACTCGGCGCGGCCATGGCGGAGAGCGGTCTTGCCGAGGAGCTCGGCCGGTTGCTCGTTCGAGGTTCGGAGTCGGCCGGCGACATCGGAACGCTCGCCGCCGTCCTTGTCGCCACCATGGTCCTCACGGAGCTCTTGAGCAACAACGCGGCGGCAGTCTTGATGTTCCCGATCGCGATGGCGACCGCCGCCGAGGCCGGGCTCGAGCCCCGTGCCTTCGCGGTCGCGATCCTGATCGGAGCGTCGTGCTCGTTCCTCACGCCGATCGGCTACCAGACGAACCTGCTCGTGTACGGGATGGGCGGGTACCGGTTCCTCGACTTCACCCGGCTCGGCGCGCCGCTCACCCTGCTGACGATCGCGGTGTCGCTGGTGGCGATCCCGATCGCGTTCCCGTTGCACGGGTAGAGCAGTGGCACTGAACCGGGCGGAGGCGGTCGAGTGCTTCGAGCGGCGGCGGGCGGCGTGGCTCGCCGGCGACATCGATGCCTACCTCGACTGCTGGGTCGACGATCTCGTGCTCGAGACGCCGGGGCGGGTGATCCGGGGGCGGGACGACTACCGGCGCATGCTCGAGCGCTCGCAGGCGTGGGCCCGGCCCCGGGACTTCGTGTTCCACCACCTGGCCATCGACGGCGACGTCGTCTTGGCCGACTGGACGATCGCGGTCGAGCGGCGCGCCGACGGGGTCGAGGTCGAGTGGCGGGGCATGAGCGCGGCCGAGCTGCGCGCCGGCCGCATCGTGTGGTGGCGGGAGTACTACGAGGATCCCGGCGCGCTCGCCGCCGCGGCCGCCGGCGACACGTAGTAGCTACGCGGCGCGCACCCGCTGGCGGGCGTCGCGGACCTCGGGCGCGTCGGGGAACATGACGTTGAGCATCCGGGTCAGCCCGAACATCCCCATCCGCACCGACGGCGTGGCCGGATGCAGCCACGGAAGCCCGTACCGGCGGCGGGCCACGCGGGGCAGCACCGCGACGGTCGCGGCCACCGGTACGACCCAGAGCGGTCGGAGTGGGAGCGGCAGCGGCGGCGAGAAGATGGTCCGCAGCGCGGCGCGGGCCGGGGGGGTGAGCTGGAGCTGGTCGTTCATGCCGCGGAAGTAGTCGCGCAGGTCGCCCATCGTGCGGGGCGCCATCCCCGCCGGCAGGCCAACCAGCTCGGCCACCCGCGCCATCTCGGACACGTACCGGTCGGCATCGGCGTCGGAGAGGCGCGCCGCGTACCGGCGGTAGGCGATCACCACCGAGTGGACCTCGGCCGCGTGCACCCAGAGGATCAGGTCGGGGTCGTCGGCCGAGTACGCGCGTCCCGTGACGGGATCGACGCCCCGCACCCGTGCGTGAATCTTGCGCACAGCCGTGGTGGCGGCCTCGGCGGTGGCGGTGTCGCCGTAGGTGGTGGCGAGGATGAAGCGCACGGTCCGGTCGAGCCGCTTCCACGGGTCGGCCTGATAGTCGCTGTGCTGGGCGACCGCAGCCATCGCCCGGGGCTCGAGCGCCTGCACGAGGAGCGCGCGCATCGCGGCGATGAGCATGGTGGAGTCGGAGTGCAGCCGCCACGCAACACTCTCGGGGCCGAACAGCCCGTAGTCCGGCGCGGTCACTGCTCGGGATCGTACGCGGGCGGCGGGCTCAGGGGCGGGAGCGTTCCTCGACCGTGACCTTCTGCATCACGTCGCCGACCTGGGTGGCCTGGGCGACGTCGAGACCCTCGACCACATAGCCGAAGAGGTTGTAGTCCTTCGAGAGCTTGCGCTGGCAGTGGTCGATGCAGACGAAGAACTGTGACCCGTTGGTGTTCGGTCCCGCATTCGCCATCGCCACTGCGCCCACCGTGTACTCGCCCTTCACGGGCTCGTCGGCCCACTTGTAGCCGGGGCCGCCGGTGCCGGTCCCCTCGGGGCAGCCACCCTGGATGACGAACTCGGGGACGACGCGATGGAACGTCAGCCCGTCGTAGTACCCGCGCCGTGCAAGGGCGACGAAGTGGTTGACCGAGTTGGGCGCGAGCTGGGGATCGAGGTCCATGACGATCGGCCCGCGGTCGGTCGTGACCGTCGCGCGGTAGAGGGCGTTGTCGTCGATCTGGTGCTCGGGGGGCGGGGCCATATTCGTTGCTCCTCAGGGGGTCGTGGGCGGGACGGTAGTGGCCGGGAGCGTCTCGGCGTCGAGGTCGGCGAGAAGGGCGCGGGCTTGCTCGGCGAAGGGACCGTTGGGCGCCAGCACCAGGTAGCGCTGGGCGTCGCCGATCGCGACATCGCGGTCGAGGAGCTCCTGGGCGAGGAGCACGGCCCGGAAGAAGCGGGCGTCGGCATACTCGGGGTCGGCGGCGACCGCCCGGTCGAGCCGTTCTCGTGCCGCGCCCACCAGCTCGGTGGCCTGCTCGGGCGACGTCCCCGACGCAGTGAGGTACAGGATGCGCCCGCCCTGGGCGAGCGCATCGGCGTTCTCGGGGTCGCGGGCGGTGACCTCGTCGTACTGGCGGAGCGCGCCGGCGAGATCGCCGTCGGCCTCGAGGAAGCGGGCGAGGGCGAGCCGGGCGGCGATGTTGTCCGGGTTCTCGTCGACCTCGGCCTCAAGCGTTCCCCGCCGGTCGTCGGCGCCGCGCTCGGACTGCTGGTTGCCCGACGCGAGCTCGCC
>JACDBD010000209.1 GCA_013695115.1 Actinomycetota bacterium
CGACAGGATCTCCTCGATCGGGAACGCCGCCGGCAGAAGATCGAGGGCGTCGAGGCGTTCGCCGGCGCGCCGGATCTGGCGGGTCTGCTCGTCGCCGCCGCACAGCTCGACGGGGAGGTCGGCTCGGAACTCGTTCGCGATCACGAGTCGTGACGACGCCAGCGGCTCGATGCGCTCGAACACCTCGGTGAAGAACGTGCGATCGTCGCCCCGATGCTCGATCGCGTAGGTGCCCTGCTCGAGGGTGACGAAGTCCACGACCGTGGCGCCATCGCTCGGGCGTGCGCTCATCATCACGCAGAGGTTGGCGAGCCCGCGCACCAACAGCGGGTAGCCGGCGCGCAACACGTCGTCCGGCGGCGATGCCATCGGCGCGAGGGCGACCACGAACGTCGGCGCCGACTTCCGGCGGTAGGGCCGGGCATTCTCGGGGTCGAGGTGGTGGAGGACGACCTGGACCTCGGGGCCGGGGGCGGGAAGCTCCTCGTACCCCTCCTTCACCATCGCCCGGCGGAGCCCGTCGACGAACCAGAGCATGCGGTCGTCAGGAGCGTCGCCGCTCCACGCGAACGTGCGCTCCTTGACCGAGCTGCGGTCGGCGAGCCCGACGCTCGCCGGTGCGTCGGTGGGGCTCATGCCCGCTCCTCGCGTGACGTCGGGAAGAAAATGATGGTGCCCGGCCCTGGGGCCTGGTCGAATTCGCCCTGTGGGCTCATGGGAAGGTTACGACCCCGCCACCTACGGCGACCAGGTGGCGGACGTCTACGACCGGATGTACGGCCCCGACGACGAGGCGGTCGCCTGTCTCACCGACCTGGCCGGCGCGGGGCCGGTGCTCGAGCTCGGGATCGGGACGGGGCGGCTCGCCCTACCGCTCGCCGACGAGGGCCTCGAGGTGCACGGCATCGATGCATCCCAGGACATGGTGGATCAGCTCCGCTCGAAGCCGGGCGGCGATCGCATCCCGGTGGCGATCGGCGATTTCGCCGACGTAGAGATCGATGGGCGCTTCTCGCTCGTGTTCGTCGCGTTCAACGCGTTCTTCGTGCTGCTCGACGTCGAGACGCAACAGCGCTGCTTCGCCAACGTCGCCGCCCACCTCGCCCCCGGCGGACGGTTCGTGGTCAGGACGTTCGTGCCCGACACCTCCCGGTTCGAGCGTGATCAGCACCTGGAGGTCCAGGCGGTCGCGGTCGACGGCGCTCGCCTCAGCGCCAGCCGTCACGATCCCGAGAACCAGCGGGTCGATTCGCTGATCATGTGGGTCTCGAACGCCGGGGTGCTCACCTGGCCGGCGCGGTTGCGCTACTCGTACCCGGACGAGCTCGACGAGATGGCGGCCGCCGCCGGGCTGAGACTCGAGCATCGGTGGAGCGGTTGGGCGCGCGAGCCATTCGAGGATGACTCGGCCCACCAGGTGTCGGTCTACGGGCGGGCGTAGGCGAACCGTCGAATACGCTCGTCCCATGCCCGACCCGATGAAGCCCCGCAGCCACGAGGTCACCGACGGAATGGAGCGGGCGCCGGCCCGCGCCATGCTGCGCGCCGTCGGGATGACCGACGCCGACTGGGGCAAGGCGCAGATCGGCGTGGCCTCGAGCTGGAACGAGGTGACGCCCTGCAACCTCCCGCTCGACCGGCTGGCCAAGCGGGCCAAGGACGGCGTGCGCGATGCCGGCGGGTTCCCGCTCGAGTTCATGACCATCGCCATTTCCGACGGCATCTCGATGGGCCACGAGGGCATGCGGGGGTCGCTCGTGAGCCGGGAGATCATCGCCGACTCGGTCGAGTGCGTGATGCACTCCGAGCGGTTCGACGGGATGGTGACCTTCGCCGGTTGCGACAAGAGCCTTCCCGGGATGCTGATGGCCGCCGCCCGCCTCAACGTGCCGTCGGTGTTCCTCTACGGCGGATCGATCCTGCCCGGGCAGTACAAGGACCAGGCCCTCGACATCGTGAGCGTATTCGAGGCCGTCGGCGCGTGTGCCGCCGGATCAATCAGCGAGAACGAGCTGGGCGAGATCGAGAAGCGCGCCTGCCCGACCGAGGGGTCGTGTGCCGGGATGTTCACCGCCAACACGATGGCGTCGATCGCCGAGGCCCTCGGCATGTGCCTGCCCGGAAGCGCGTCGCCGGCCGCGGTCGACCGCCGCCGCGACGACTTCGCCTTCAAGAGCGGCCGGGCCGTGATCGGGCTGCTCGACGCGGGCATCCGGCCCCGCCAGATCATGACCAAGGACGCGTTCGAGAACGCGATCGCGGTCACCATGGCCCTCGGCGGTTCCACCAACGCGGTGCTGCACTTACTCGCGATCGCGCACGAGGCCCGGGTCGAGCTCGAGCTCGACGACTTCAACCGCATCGGCGCCCGAGTCCCCCACATCGCCGACACCAAGCCGCACGGCGCGTACCACATGTTCGACATCGACCGTATCGGCGGTGTGCCGGTGGTCCTGCGCGAGCTGCTCGCTGCCGACCTCCTCCACGGAGACGCGCTCACCGTGACCGGGAAGACGATGGCCGAGAACCTGGCCGAGCTGGACCCGCCCGCACCCGACGGCGAGGTCGTACACCCGCTCACCGACCCGATCCATGCCCAGGGCGGCATCGCGATCCTCACCGGATCGCTCGCCCCGAACG
>JACDBD010000212.1 GCA_013695115.1 Actinomycetota bacterium
CATGGTCATCGGTCTAGGTGCTCCGGTCTCGCCCCGTAGGGATGCTGGGCTACCGCAGCTGTCTCACGTCACCCTGACAGACAGGGACCCGGAACCTGTCAAGGGGTGTGAGACAACTTCTCATGCAGATTTGATGAGTGTTTCGGGGTTGGGTTGGTTGATCCAGGCGACGGTGGGCAGCTTCGGTGGTGTCGGGGGCCGGTGCCGGAACCGGGCGGGGTTGGCGGCGTAGGCGGCGTCGAGGGTGCGGGCGCGCTGGGCGCGGATCTCGGTGGCGGTGCCGTAGTGGACCGACGCCGGGGTGTGCAGGCCGATGCCGGCGTGGCGGTGCACGTGGTTGTAGTGATCGAAGAACAGCGCGCAGAACGCCCGGGCGTCTTCGATGGAGCCGAACCGACCCGGGAACGGCGGGCAGTATTTGAGGGTCTTGAAGTTCGCTTCCGAGTACGGGTTGTCGTTGCTCACGTGGGGGCGGCTGTGGCTGCGAGCGACGCCGAGATCGACGAGCAGCTGTGCGACGGGTTTGGAGGTCATCGACGTGCCCCGGTCGGCGTGCAGGGTGAGTTGATCGCGGTTGATGCCGTGGCGGGTGAGCGTGTCGGCGATGAACGCCTCGGCGAGCTCGCCGGTCTCGGCCGGTGAGACCGTCCAGCCCACGACGTAGCGGGAGAAGATGTCGATGATCACGAACAGGTCGTAGTAGACGCCGCGCTCGGGGCCTTGGAGTTTCGTGATGTCCCACGACCAGACTTGGTTCGGTCGCCGGGCGAGGAGCTCGGGCTTCTTCTTGGCCGGATGGGTGCGTTGGCGGCGCCGTTCTCGGTTCTCCCCGGCGATGGCCAACAGCCGGTACATGGTCGAGATCGAGCACACGTACTCGCCGTCGTCGAGCAGCCGAGCCCACACCTGGGCGGGCGCCAGGTCGCAGAACTCCTCCGAGCGCAGCACCCCCAGCACGTGCTGGCGTTCGGCCTCGGTGAGCGCATTCGGGGGTGTCGGTCGAGGCGCCGGCGGGCCTGCCACCCGCGGGCGGCGCCGCCGATAACGCGTCGCCCGCGACGCCCCCAACAACACGCACGCCTGCGTCGTCGAGGTCACCAATGCGAGGTCGTCGAAGTGGGCGTCGATCACGGCTTCGGCTTCGGGTCGGAGTCCGCGCCCTCGGAGAGCAGTTCCAAGAGCGCGTGTGCTTTTCCCGTGATCTCCAGCGCAAGCTTCGTGCGGGCCAGCTCCGCCTCGAGCCGCTCGTTCTTGCGGCGCAGCTTGTCCAGCTCGACCTGCTCGGGAGACCGCTTCGCCTTGGGCCTGGGCGCCAAGCCTTCGCAAGCGCCCGCGTCGCGGGCCTTACGCCACTCCGCCATGTGCGACGTGTACAAGCCCTCCCGGCGCAACAGCGCACCCCGCTCCTCCGAACCGACGGGCAGCGCGTCGTACTCCTCAAGGATCCGGGCCTTGTACTCGGCGGTGAACGAACGCCGCCGCGCTCGGGCCCCAGGATCGGGCTCGTCCACCACCCCATCATGGGCGCGCGTCAACACAGATGCAGTCGTCATGGTCATCGGTCTAGGTGCTCCGGTCTCGCCCCGTAGGGATGCTGGGCTACCGCAGCTGTCTCACGTCACCCTGACAGACAGGGGGGGCGACGCCTCGTCCGGCGTGACCGCCACCCCTTGGGGGCCGTTGCCGACGCCGCTCCCGAGCGTCGGCAGTTACGCGATTTGCCTCTCCTCGAACGCTCCGCCCTCTTCGCGCCCTTGACGGCGCGCTTCTCTTTGAGGCTCTTCCCCTGCTTCTTGTCGTTTCCCGACCGTGGAGTCTTGTCACCCATACACAGAGACTACGCCCGGCCCGGGTTCGGCATGTAGGTGCCGAGAACCGTCGGTTATGGGGTTGACCCGCCATACGGAACCCCGGACCAGCGAGTACCCCTGGTCACAAGCGCCGGCCATTTTCGGCACCCACACCAGGTTTCGCGAGACGGGTGTGAAAGTGCTGGTTGCAGTCGAGCGACTACCGCACTTGGGGGCTAATGATCACCTGCCGGCTGGATCCAGCCCGCTGACGTTACACTCGCGGTGAGGCGAGGGCGTTCGTGGCAACGCACGCGCGCAGCCCTTCCTCGTCGACGTGCGTGACTCGCTCCTAGGCCCGCGCAAGACGATCCCGCGCTTCGTCGACCTGGCGCTGGGTGAGACTCTCGACCACGAGCAGGTGCCGTACGGCTTCGCTCGCCTCGCGCAGTTCGCGGTGGGCCGCTACGAACGCGCCACGATCGACCATGAGGTGAGCCTACTCATCCAGCTGGCTGGTAGCTCACAGGATCGCGAGCTGGTGTAGGCGTCCCCAAACGCTCGTCGACGACGATCCGAGCCTGGAACGACTTCTCGACCGGTCCTCGTCGGTACAGCTCCGTCGATCGCGCCCGCGATCTTGGACTTGCGACCGCTGGGAAGGAGGATGGCGCTCCGGTACAGCCGGAAGGTTTCGCAGGACGTCGAGAATGTCCTCCCATCTCCTCCGGTTTGGAAGCGCGCAAGACAGCCGCGACGTTCCGCCACTCGTGGACCTCGTAGAGGTCGCTGACGTCTGCGGGGATCAGATGCTCCGAGCCCACGAGGCGTATGGTGTGGACCGGCCTGGGCGGGCTCAGGGATGGTCGACTTTCGGTGGACCTCGAGCTCGGCGAGGTCGGGCCAGGTGCCGAGCCGTATCCGCGTGACGCGTGCTGGGCCAAGCCCGATCTGGACGCCGCGGCGGACGCGATGCGACAGCTCGACGACCACCC
>JACDBD010000251.1 GCA_013695115.1 Actinomycetota bacterium
GGTTCGGCGCGATCGGGTTGGGCCCGACCCGCAGCAGGTGCCCGTTCAATGCCGCCGGAATCGTTCCTTCGACCGCGAGGTCGGCCACATCGAGCTCGTCGTCGACCGGTGCGTAGTTGCCGCGAAGGAAGCGGGCGCCACTCCCCTCGTTCTCGTCGCCGCCGCCGAGCCCGGCGGCGAGGCGCATCCACGGATCGACCCCGACCGCGGCGAGCGCCCCGCCCGAAAGCGTTCCGGCGAGGAACGCCCGCCGGGACACTCCCCCCGTCGTCACCGGCCTACTCGCGGTCGTCCCTAGGAGGACTGGAGCGACTTGACCTGGAGGAACTCCTCGAGGCCGTACTTGCCGTACTCGCGCCCGATGCCCGACTGCTTGTAGCCGCCGAACGGGGCCAGCGGGTTGAACCCCTGGCCGTTGATGTCGACCTGGCCGGCCTCGATGCGCCGCCCGACCTGCTTGGCGTGCTCCTTGTCGCCGCCGTAGACGCCGGCGTGCAGTCCGTAGACGGTGTCGTTGGCGATGCGGACGGCGTCGTCCTCGTCCTTGTACGTGATGATCGACAGGACCGGCCCGAAGATCTCCTCCCGGGCGATCGTCATGTCGTTGTTCACGTCGGCGAAGACGGTGGGGCGCACGAAAAAGCCCTTCTCCAGGCCCTCGGGCGCCTCGGCGCCACCGGTGACGAGGGTCGCGCCTTCGTCGACGCCCTTCTTGATGTAGTCCCGGACGCGCTCGCGTTGCGTCTCGGAGATCATCGGCCCGAGCTTGGTCGTGACCTCCATCGGGTCGGCGGGCTGGAACGACTCCGCCTCCGCCTTGGCGGCGGCGACGAACTCGTCCTTTCGGCTCTCGGGGACGAGCATGCGCGTCCATGCGATGCACGTCTGGCCGCCGTTCAGATAACAGGAGCTGAGGCCGGCCTTGACCGCCTCGTCGGCGGGCGCGTCCTCGAGGGCGATGAACGGCGACTTGCCGCCAAGCTCGAGCGCCACCTTCTTCACCTGCTGCGACGCAAGCTCCATAACCCGCTTGCCCGCTCGGGTCGAGCCGGTGAACGACACCATGTCGACGTCGGGGTTGGTGACGAGCGCCTCCCCGACCACCGGACCGGTCCCGCTCACCAGGTTGAACACGCCGTTCGGCAGGCCGATGTCGTCGAAGATGTCGGCGAGCACGAATGCGGTCAGCGGCGCCACTTCGCTCGGCTTGAGCACGATGGTGCAGCCGGCAGTCAGCGCCGGGGCAATCTTGGCGACGACCTGGTGGAGCGGGTAGTTCCACGGCGTGATGCAACCGACGACGCCGATCGGCTCACGCACGATGGTGGAGTTGCCGATCTGCTCCTCCCACGGGAACTCCTGGGCGATCTGCACGTAGGAGCCGGCCATCAGCGCGGGAAGGCCCGCCTGCGCGATCTGGCTGATCATGAACGGCGTCCCCACCTCGCCGGTGATGATGGTGGCGATCTCCTCGGTGCGGGCCTGGAGCGCCTCGCTGAGCTGCTGCACGAACTTGACCCGGTCGTCGACCGAGGTCGAGGCCCACGTAGGGGAGGCGGCCTTGGCGGCGGCGGCGGCCTTCTCGACATCGGCGGGCGTGCCCTCGGGCACGCGGCCCATCACCTCTTCGGTGGCGGCGTTGACGACGTCGATGGTGCCCTTTCCGGCCGACGGCACCCACGAGCCGTCGATGTAGAGCTTGTCGCGATCGTGCATCTGTGGCCTTCTCTCCTGGTCGGGCTCGCTCGGCGGCCAGGGTACCTGTTCCATTGGTCGGCTCACTCTGCGGCCCGGGATACCCGGCCGCAGCCCTGCGGGCCGTTCGCCTCCGTGCCGCCGCCTTACGGGCCGCTCGGCCGCCGCCTTACGGGCCGCTCGCCGCTCCCGCGCAATCCCGGCTACCCCTCGGTGGATAGCACCTCTGCGTGCTGCGGTTGCGGCGGATCGCGCAACAGCTCGCGCAACGTGGTGATGCGCTCGTCGAGCGTCGGGCCCCGCCGACCGGGGTACTCCAGCCAGAGGGGCGCGGTCGCGGTCGACACCGCGCCGATGACCCGGCCGTCCTGTTGCAGCTTGACGAGCGCGTCGAGCAGCGACCGGGGATTGCGGGTGAACCGGACCGCCAGCATGTCCTGCTGGGCTGCCTGGCCCCGGAGCGCGAACGCCCGGAGGCGCTGGGCCAACAGCTTCGGCACCCACAGCCCGATCGTCACACTGAAGCGATCGGTGTTCTCCCACAGCTCGATCGTGTGGCCGGTCACCGCCACCGCCCAGGTCGAGAGGGCGATGTCGCGGCTGGCGATCCGGCTGATCTCGTACGACAGGATCGCCTCGGTCTCGTTGCGACTCAGGGTGTCGAGCAACCCGCGGGTGACGGCGACGATCGCGGTCTCCGGGCGGCGGCCGACCGCGAATGCGTTCGGAGCCGGGTCCTCGATCACCGCGAATCGAGGCGGGGGGACGTCGGCGCTGATGGCCAGACCCGAGAGCAGGTTCTCGAGCTCGCCCTTCGTGCCGGGCGGGGCGACGGTCGCCCCCGTCTCTCGGAGGACCCGGCGCTCGATCCGGCCGAGCCGGAACAGGAGCGTGATCGCGGCAACCACAGACCCGGCGAGCACGAAGGCCAGCGCCACGACCGCAGTGATCGGCGACGTGAACACCTCGAACAGGAAGAAGCCGAGGATGTCGGGAAGGGCGCGGAAGAACGCGGCGAGGAAATTGAAGTCGAGACCCTCGACGAATCCCTCGGCCACCAGCGCGACGATCGAGCCGACGACCACGCAGAAGACGAAGACGATCGCCGCCAGCCAATAGTTGACGACCGCCAGGATCGCCAGCGCGACGATCCGACGACGGTTCCGTCTGATCGCAGACTCATGAAGAACCATGTTTCCTCGCTCGCTCGCTGCGGCGCAGGGTACCTGCGTCGCGGGCGCTCGCTCGCGGGCGAGTGCCTCCGCTCCCTACGGTCGCTCCGGCACCGCGCGGCGGCTAGGCCTACTCCTCGATGAGCGTCCCGACCGCGACCGCGGTCTCGACGATCTCGCGCTCGTCGGCGGGCTCCTCCCGGAGCCGGATGTAGCGGCCGAAGCGCAGGAGGAGCAGCGAGAAGCCCAGGCACACGAGCCCCGCGCCTGTGAACGTCGTGCGGATGCCGACCCGGTCGACGATTAGGCCGCCGACCAACGCGGTGAACGGGATGAACCCGATGAGCGCGGTCATGTGGATCGCCATCACCCGGCCACGCATGGCGTCGGCGACCTCGTGCTGCACCAGCGTGAGCGCGAGCGCCATGTTGGCGAAGTGGAACCCGCCCACGGCGACGATGATCGCGAGGGCGGGGGCGAACGTAGACACCCGCCCGAGCAGGGCGAGCGCGACCGAGAACGCGATCGCAGTGGCGACGAACGTGGCCGCCGGTCGGCGCCGCCCGACGCCGGCGAGAGCGAGGATGCCTACGGCCGCGCCCGCGCCCACACCGGCCTGGAGCCAGCCGAAGTAGTCGCGGCCCACCGACCGGACACCGTCGGCGAGGACGTCGGTCGCGTACACGACCGCCAGCGGCTGGTACACGATCCCGACCGCCATGAGGAAGCCGGTGGCGACGATGGGCACCGACACCGCCGGCGTCTGGCGCACGAAGCGCAGCGCGGCCCGCATGGCGTCGAGGTTCCGCTCCTCCTCCATCGGTTCCTGCCGGGGAATCGGCGTCGTCGCCCAGACCGCGATCACCGCCAGGAACGACACCGCGTTCACCCAGAAGACCCACTCCACCCCGGCGGAAGAGATCAGCAACGCAGCCAGCAGCGGGCCGAAGACCCGGGTGACCGAGTTGGCGGCCGTGCCGAGTGAGATCGCGCTGCTCAACCCGCTGCGGGGTACCACCGTGGGTTGGAGGGCCTGCATCGCCGGGATCGAGAGCATGAAGCCGATCCCCAGGAAGAAGGACAGCACCGCGATGTTGGCGACGCTGGCGTTGCCGCTGGCGGCGAGAAAGCCGAGCACCACCGAGCCCACGGCCTGGGCGACCTGGGTGAGGATCAACATCCGGCGCCGATCGAAGCGGTCGGCGAGCACGCCGCCGTAGAGGCTGAAGATCAACTGCGGCGCGTAGGTGGCGAAGTACACGATGCCGACCGACTCGGCCTTGCCCGTCAGCTGGAAAGCGAGGAAGGCGCGCCCGATGATCTGCATCCAGTCGCCCAGTTGCGACACCAGACCCGCGACCCACACCCGCCGGAAGCGCGGGTAGGTGAAGGCGTCGAGCACGGCCGGGCGTTGCACGAGTGCCCGCACGCTAGCTGACTACCCTGTCAGCAAATGGATGCCGGTGGGACGGATCCGTTCGCCGAGACCGACGATCAACAGGCGTTGCGTCAGCTCGCGCGCGACGTCGCCGAGCGCGAGCTGACACCGAACGCGCGCCACTGGGACGAGACCGAGGAGTTCCCCCAGGGATCGTGGGACGCGCTCCGCAAGGCGGACCTGTTCGGCATCACCATCACCGAGAAGTACGGCGGGATGGGCATGGGCGACGTCGAGGCTGCGATCGTCCTCGAGGAGTTGGCGCGCGCCGACGTGTCCAGCGCGATCCTGGCCCAACTGATCTTCAACGGGCCGCCCCGGGCGATCGAACACCTCGGGAGCGACGCCTTGAAGGAGCGCTGGCTCCCGATGGCGGCGTCGGGCGAGGGGCTGTTCTGCATCGGCATCAGCGAGACCGAGGCGGGCTCGGCGGTCAACCACATGCGGGCCCGGCTCACCGCTGACGGCGACGGCTACCGGCTCAATGCCTACAAGAACTACGTCACCGGCGGGCACAAGGCGGCCGCCTGCCTGGTGTGGTGCCGGTTCCCCGGGAGCGAAGGGTCCAAGGGCATCGGCGCGGTCGTTGTCGACCTCACGTCGGACGGCGTGACCATGGCCGGGACCCACGTGAAGATGGGCCTGCGGGGCACGAGCGAGGCGGAGTTGGCGTTCGACGACGTGTACGTCGCGCCCGAGGACGTGCTGCTCCCGGGCGACCCGGCCGACAGCGAGTCGTTCAAGACGCTCATCGCCCACATCAACCACGAGCGCTGCGGGAACGCCGCGATGTGCATAGGAGCCGCGCAGGGATCGCTCGAGTACGCGGTGCGGTACATGAACGAGCGCACCGTGGGCGGTCGGCCGATCGCCGAGCTCCAGGGGCTCCAATGGAAGGTGGCCGACATGGCCACCCAACTGGAGGGGGCGCGGCTGTTGCTCCTGCGGGCGTTGCACCTCGCGGGACCGCAGGGGACTCCCCCGGCGCTCGAGACCGCCATGGCCAAGACCGCGGCCAACCTGGCGGCCAAGTTCGTATGCGACGAGGCCATCCAGCTGCTGGGCGGCTACGGGTACAGCCGCGAGTACCCGGTCGAGCGTGCCTACCGCGACATCCGGGGGCTGTGCATCGGCGCCGGCACCGTCGAGATCCAGCGCAACTTCGTCGGCTCGCAGGTGGTGCGGGGCAAGACGTCGGCCAGCCCCGGCTGGCGCAACCCGCTCGTTTGAGCGCTCTACGCCCCACGTACCGGCACCCGCGGGCTCGCGACTACCTCGCGCCCGGCGGGCCGTGGGACATCCCGTCGCTCGACGCGCTCGTGACCGACGCCGCCGCGGGGGCGACCGGCGAGTTGCTGGTCGACGAGTCCGCCGGCGTGCGTCTCGACGGGGCTGAGCTCGAAGCGCGGGTGGCGGCGCTGGCCGGAGGACTCCGGGCCGCGGGGGTCCGGCGACGCGACGTGGTCGCCTGGCAGGCGCCGAACTGGCACGAGGTTGTCCTTCTCTATAGGGCGTGCTGGCGGCTGGGCGCGATCGCCGGCCCGGTGCACCACCAGGCGGGCCCCGCCGACGTCGAGGCGATGGTCGGAGTGCTGGAACCCAAGGTGTGGCTCGCCCCCGACGACCTCCGCGGGCCGTCAGCCACCTTCCCCGAGCTGCTCGAGGGACGTCCGGTGACCCGCTCGGCGGCGCGCCCCAGCGACCTCGCGGTGGTGCTGTTCACCTCCGGCTCCACCGGTGGTCCCAAGGCGGCGCTGCACACCCAGCGGGGCCTGGCGTACAAGGCCCGGGTGATGGCGCAGGCCCACCGGCTGACGCCCGCCGACTCCATCCTGATGCCGGCGCCGCTCGCGCACGTGTCCGGCCTGCTGAACGCGGTGCAGATCCCCGGCGTGCTGCCCATGCGGGCGGTGCTGATGGCGCAGTGGGACCCGGAGGACGCGCTCGCCACCATCGAGCGCGAGCGGATCACGTTCATGATCGGACCGCCCACGTTCTTCGTGGCGCTGATGGACGGGACCGGCTTCTCGGCGTCCCGGGTCGAGTCCCTGCGACTGGTTTCCAGCGGCGGCGCCGGCGTCACGCCCGCGTTCGTCGAACGAGCGAGCACGACCCTCGAGTGCCGGGTGAAGCGCACGTACGGGTCGACCGAGGCGCCGACGGTCACGACCTCCACCCCCGACGACAGCGTCGAGCGGGCGCGCGAGACCGACGGGCGCGCGACCTCACCGTTCCTCGAGATGCGCACCTCCGAGGGCGGCGA
Organism: Actinomycetota bacterium; assembly: GCA_013695115.1. Classification (GTDB taxonomy): domain Bacteria; phylum Actinomycetota; class Acidimicrobiia; order IMCC26256; family JACDBD01; genus JBPCMN01. The sequence goes on from JACDBD010000251.1 coordinate 6,569, forward strand.
GCTCTGGCTGCGGGGACCCGAGCTGTTCGTCGGGTACGCCGACCCCGAGCAGACCCGCGCCGCGCTCAGCCGGGGGTGGTTCCGGACCGGTGACCTCGCTCGCGTCGAGGACGGCGGCTGGCTCACGATCGTCGGGCGCATGAGAGA
>JACDBD010000255.1 GCA_013695115.1 Actinomycetota bacterium
CCGCCACCCCGTCGCTGGTCCCAGCGGCGGTGGCGGCGCTGGTCGCGCTGCTCGTCGTCACTATCGGCGTCTTCGCGGTCGCGCTCGACCTCGGGCCCACGGACGCGGTGTACACCGCGCTCACCAACGCGTTCGGCGACGTCGGCCTGACCGATGCCGAATCGTGGGTGAAGGTGTTCGGCGTCGCGGTGATGGTCATCGGCGCGGTGCTCATCGGCATCGTCCTGACCCACCTCACGGCCGTGTTCACGGCCAACCGGCTCGAGGAGCAGGCGGGACGGCGCGCCCGGCGGATGCGGGGACACGTGGTGATCGCCGGTCTGGGGATGGTGGGCTTCCGCGTCGAACGCCTGCTCGACGAGCTGGGCGTGACGACGGTGGTGATCGAACGAAACGACAGCCGGTTCCGGGAAGCTGCCGCGTTCCATTCGCCGGTCCTGTCGGGCGACGTGCGCCTGCGCGAGAACCAGGAGCGCGCCGGCATCGTCGACGCCGCCGGCATCGTCGCCTGCACCGACGACGACGTCACCAATGTCTCCGCCTGTGTCCAGGCCCGGCGGCTCAATCCGTCGATTCGGACGGTGGCCCGCATCTTCGACGACGAGCTCGCCGACCGCCTGGGGGGCTTTGGCATCGACAAGGCGCTCAGCATGTCGGGGGTGGCCGCGGGCGCGTTCGTGGGCGCGGCCACCGATGAACGGGCGGCGCGCCGGCTTAGCGTCGGATCGCTCGAGCTGGTGGCCTTCCGGTACACGGTCGACCGGGACGTCGCCCAGGATGAAGTGCTGGCGTGGCGCGAGCAGGGACTGCGCATCGTCGCCGCCGCCCCTCCCGGCGAACCGGCAGGACCTCCCGCTTCGGTGGCCGACGGCCTCCGACCTGGCACCGAGATCGTTGTTGCCGGGCCCGAGGACGTGCTGCGGACCTGCCTGTTCGGGTGAACGAGCCGCGCGCGCCCCGGCGCCCTCACGTGCTGCGCGCCCACGGCGACGAGCGCGTCGACGACTGGTACTGGCTGCGCGACCGCGATGACCCCGAGGTACGCGCCTACCTCGAGGCCGAGAACGCCTACACCGAGGGCGAGACCGCGCACCTCGAGGATCTGCGCAAGCAGCTGTACGAGGAGATCGTGAACCGCGTGCAGGAGACCGACGTCTCCGCCCCGGTGCGCAAAGGCGCGTGGGAGTACTTCACCCGCACGATCGAGGAGCGGCAGTACGACGTGTCGTGCCGGCGGCCCGTCGGACGAAACGAACTGCCCGACGCCTTCGCCGCCCCCGGCACCAGCGAAGGCGAGCAAATCCTCCTGGACCAGAACGAGCTCGCCGCCGGGCACGACTTCTTCGCGCTGGGGGGCTTCGCGGTGAGCCCCGACCAGACACTGCTGGCGTACTCGGCCGACGTGACCGGCGCCGAGCGCTACGAGCTGAGGTTCCGCGACCTCACCACCGGCGCCGACCTCGACGACGTCGTCCCCGACGTCTACTACGGCCTCGCCTGGGCGAACGACAACAGGACCGTCTTCTACACCCGGCCCGACGACGCGATGCGGCCGTGGCAGGTGTGGCGGCACGTCCTCGGCACCCCCGCCGACGACGACGTGCTCGTACGCCAGGAGGACGACGACCGGTTCTACGCGTCCGTCGGCCGGACCCGCACCGGCCGGCTGGTGGTGGTCTCGTTCGAGTCGAAGCTGACCAGCGAGGTGTGGCTCGCCGACGCGGACGAGCCTGACGCACCACCCAGAGTCGTGGAGCCGCGCGTCCAGGGCGTCGAGTACCACGTCGAGCACCACGCCTCACCCGAGGGCGGCGACCGTCTCTACGTGCTCACGAACGCCGACGGCGCCCACAACTTCAAGTTGATGCTGGCGCCCACGTCCAGCCCCGGGCGCGACGGGTGGAGCGCGATGATCGCCCATCGACCCGACGTTCGCCTCGAAGGCGTGGAGGCGTTCGCCGGTCACCTCGTCGTGTCGGAGCGGGCCGAGGGGCTCGAGCGCATCGTCGTGCACGACCTCGTCGCCGGCACCGCCCACACGGTGCAGATACCCGACCCCGTGTACTCGGCGTGGGTCGGGACCAACCTCGAGTTCGAGACGACGACGCTGCGCTTCGGATACACGTCGCTGGTCGCGCCGGTCTCCTCCTACGACTACGACCTGGAGGAGCGCACCACCACCCTGGTCAAGCGGCAGCCGGTGCGGGGGGGCTACGACCCCGAGACCTACGAGACCCACCGGGTCTGGGCGACCGCGCCCGACGGCGCGAAGGTGCCGGTCTCGCTCGTGCACCGGCGCGGCCTCCCCCGCGATGGAAGCGCCCCGCTCCTCCTCTACGGCTACGGCTCGTACGAGGCGTCGATGGACCCCACGTTCTCGTCGGTCCGGTTGAGCCTGCTAGAGCGCGGCTTCGTGTGGGCGGTCGCCCACGTCCGCGGCGGCGGAGAGCTCGGACGCGACTGGTACGACCAGGGCAAGCTCGCGAACAAGCCCAACACCTTCACCGACTTCATCGCCAGCGCCGAGCACCTGATCGCCGAGAGCTACACGTCACCCGATCGTCTGGTCGCCCGCGGCGGCAGCGCCGGCGGCCTGCTCATGGGGGCGGTCGCGAACGCCCGACCCGACCTCTTCCGCGCGGTGGTGGCGGAGGTGCCGTTCGTCGACTGCCTCACCACCATCCTCGACGAGACCCTGCCGCTCACGATCACCGAATGGGAGGAGTGGGGGAACCCGGTCGCCGACGCCGACATCTACCGGCTGATGAAGTCGTACTCGCCCTACGACAACGTCGAGGCCAAGGAGTACCCGGCGTTACTCGTCACCGGGGGGCTGAACGACCCCCGGGTGCAGTACTGGGAACCGGCCAAGTGGGTGGCCAAGCTGCGGGCGACCAAGACCGACGACCACCCGCTGTTGCTGAAGATGGAGATGGGCGCGGGACACCGGGGCCCGTCGGGTCGCTACGACGCCTGGCGCGACGAGGCGTTCGTCGTCGCCTTCGTCCTCGACCAGGTCGGTCTGGCCGCGTAGCCGCGCCTTAACCGGGGAGAGGCAGGACCGCGGCGAGCTGGCGGGACTGCGCGATGAGCGTCCCGTCGGCCGCCCACACCTCGCCATCCTCCTCGAGGAACCCCTCGGCGACCACGCCGGTGCGGAACACTGCCAGCACGAAGTCGTCGGGTCGCGCGCCCGGGACCGGCAACGCCGAGCGGAAGTGAATCGTGAGGTCGACCGTCGGCACGATGATCGGCTCGTCCAACCGACTGAACACGGCGGGGATGGCAGCGTCGGTGATGGCGGCGGCCACGACCGCGTCGACTTGGTGGCCCTCGGGGAGCCGGATCCAGGCGGCAGTGACGGCCCGGTCGGTCGGTTCGCCGCCGCGCATGCGGGGCGCGCCGATGGCGAAGCGGCTGTCCCAACGGCGGGCGATCGGCGGGACGTCGGGTGGGAGTGGTGCCGGCTCGATCGAGTCGGGCGGGGGGACCCCCGGCATGGTGAGGTCGCAGAACGCCGGCCCCGGGCGCGGGCGGGAGAAGGCGCCGAGCGCCAGGCCGATGAGGCGCCCGTCCTGCTCGAGACGGGCCGAGCACGAGGTCAGCGAGCGCCCGGCGCGCTCGACCCTGGTCGCGATCCGGAGCGAACCCTCGACCGGAGGCTCGGTGTAGTGCACGGTGAGCGAGCGCGGCGCGCGCTCGTCGTCCTCCACGGCCGCGGCCAGGGCGCGCAGGGCGATGGCGGCGAGGTAGCCGCCATTGGGCCCGCGGTGCACCCACCACGACCGGTCGAGCACGCTCTCGTACCGGCCGTCGCCGAGCGGAGTCGTCGCGGTCTCGCGGTCGAAGTCGAACTCCGGGCTCATCGCAGCCGGGACTCTACGCTTCGAACGTGCCCCAACCCGTCTCGCTGACCACCGCCGACGGGCTCACGCTCGAGGGTGAACTGGCGCCGGCGACGGGTCCGGCGCGGGGCGGAGTCGCGTTGTGTCACCCGCACCCACAGTTCGGCGGGTCGATGCGCTCGCTCGTCATCAGCGCGCTCTTCGACGCCCTGCCCCCGGCCGGGTTCACGTGTCTGCGATTCAACTTCCGGGGCGTAGAGGGCAGCGAGGGCGCCTACGGCGACGGCAACCTCGAACGGGTCGACGCCGAGGCGGCGGTGGCCCCATTGGCCGACGCGCTGGGGCAGCCCCAGCTCACGATCGTGCTGGCGGGCTGGTCGTTCGGCGCCGACATGGCGCTATCCGTGCGCGCCGAACGGCTTGGAGCCTGGCTCGCGATCGCTCCTCCGCTCCGCTACGTGCACGACCTCGACCGCCTCGCCGCCGATCCGCGCCCGAAGCTGCTCGCGCTGGCCCAGCACGACGAGGTGCGCGATCCCAACGAGGTCGCGGCGATCGCCGAGGGCTGGGCGAACACCGAGGTGCACGTGATCGGGGGCGCGTCCCACTTCTTCATGGGCCGCACCGACCGCCTCGTCGAGCTCGCCCACCAGTACCTCGACCGGCTGGCCGCCCGCGGGAGCTAACGCCGGCCCCTCGGCGAAATCGTCCCGGTCGCCGGTGTGATCGGGGTCACATCCGGTGCCAGACTCCTCGTGACACCATGAGCGAGCAGGGAAAATCCTTCGCGTACCAACCCGCGCTCGACGGGCTCCGGGCCATCGCCGTCGCGTCGGTGATCGCCTACCACCTCGGCGAGGGCTGGGCCCAGGGCGGGTTCCTCGGCGTCGACGCGTTCTTCGTCCTCTCGGGATACCTGATCACCTCGCTGCTCCTGGTCGAGTGGGCCGCCAACGGGACAATCGACTTCGCCGCGTTCTGGGGCCGGCGCGCCCGCCGGCTCCTGCCCGCCCTCCTGCTCGTGCTGCTCGCGGTAGCGGTCTACGCCGCGATCGAGGTACCGGCCGACGAGCTCTCCGAACTCCGCTGCGACGGGCTGGCGACGCTGTTCTACGGCGCCAACTGGCGGCTCGTGTTCTCGGGCGAGTCGTACTTCGACCTGTTCTCGAACCCGTCGCCGTTCCGCCACGCGTGGTCGCTGGCAATCGAAGAGCAGTTCTACATCGTGTGGCCGCTCGTGACCTTCGGGTGCCTGCGCCTCGCACGGGGACGAACGTGGGTGCTCGCGGGGGTGTGCGTCGGCGGCACCGCCCTGTCGATGCTCGCCATGGCGGCGCTGTACGAGCCCGGCGGCGACCCGTCCCGCGCCTACTACGGGACCGATGCCCGGGCGCACGCGCTGCTCATCGGGGTGGGCCTGGCGGTGATCCTGTCCCGGTGGTCGCCTCGCCGGGACCGAGCCCGAGTCGCGACGCAGGTGGCCGCCAGCGCGGGCGCGTTGTACATGCTGTTCGCGTTCACGCGTGTCCAGGACACCGACGCCTGGATGTACCGCG
>JACDBD010000265.1 GCA_013695115.1 Actinomycetota bacterium
CGGTGGGTGGGGACGATCACGAGGCGGACGCCGCCGGCCGCGACCGCGGCGTCGACCGCGGGGACGACCTCGGACGCCTTCTCCACCCGCTCGGCGGTCAGTCCGTGCACCGCCGCCAGTGCGACGAGGTCGAGGCCGTGGGGCGTGCCGAACAGCTGCTCGAAGTGCTCGGGCAGCTCGGCCTGAGGAAGAAACGAGAAGATGCCTCCGCCGTCGTTGTCGAGCACGACGAAGGTCGCGTCGAGTCCTCGATCCGCCGCACCGAGCAGCCCGTTCGAGTCGTGGAGCACGCACAGGTCGCCCAGGAGCGCAGTGACCGGTCCGTCGGTGCGGGCGGCGGCCCCGAGGACGGTGGACACGAAGCCGTCGATGCCGTTCACGCCCCGGTTGGCCAGAAACCGCAACCCTCCACGCGGACGGGCAAACGATTCGACATCGCGCACCGGCATGCTCGACGCGACGACCAGCGTGCCGCCAGCGACCAACGCGTCGACCACGTCGCGGGCGACGCGTCCCTCGAACGGCTCCTCCCACCCGTCGAGCAGCTCGTCGAGCGCCCGCCGCGCCGTTCGCTCGGCGGCAAGCCAGCGGTCGAGCCACTCGGACCGGGCCGGAGGTCGGTCCAGCTGGTCGGCCACGGCCGCCAGGAGGGCGTCGTCGTCGACCGCCACGGCCTCGGCCGCGGCCCGACCGGGGTCGAGCCAGGCTCGATCGGGGTCGACGAGCACCTGAGGCACGTCGGCCGCGAGTGCAACGGCGTTGGTGACCTTGCTCGTCGGTGGAGCACCGACCCGCACGACCAGGTCCGGCCGGTGCTCCTCGGCGAACGCGGGGACGCGGAGCAGCGCGTCGTACGCGGAGATCGCATGCTCGCCGGTGCGCAGGCCCGAGATCGGGTCGGCAAGCACCGGCCATCCCGCCGCGCGGGCGAAGCGCGCCGCCGTGGCCGGCTGCACGCCTGTCCCCCATCCGGCAACGAGGAGGCCGCGGGGCGCGGCGCGCACTGCGGAGGCAAGGCGTTCGACCGTCGCCTCGTCCGGCAGCCGGCGAGCCTGGGTGAACTCGGTCCAGGGACGACCATCGGCCCGTCCGGGCGCATCGACGAGCGGCTCGCCCGTCGGTACCAGCGGCTCGCGGAATGGCAGGTTGAGGTGCACCGGACCGGCAGGGGGGCCGAGCGACTCCGCGACTGCCCGCGCCGCGACTGAGCGCCACGCCGCGCCAACGCCGCGACGGTCCTCGGGGACACCGGGATCGCAGAACCAGCGCACCGCGTCGCCGTACAGGTTCTGCTGGTCGATCGTCTGGCCCGCACCGGTGTCGCGGAGCTCGGGCGGCCGGTCGGCCGTGCACGCGAGCAGCGGGACCCGGGCGTGGTGGGCCTCGAGGACAGCGGCGTGGAAGTGGGCGGAGGCGGTGCCCGACGTGCAGAGCACGATGGCGGGATGCCCCGACGCCTTGGCCGCGCCGAGGGCGAAAGAGGCGGCCGAGCGCTCGTCGAGGTGCACATCGACACGGATGCGGTCGTCGGCGGCGAGCGCGAGCGCGATCGGCGCCGAACGCGAGCCCGGCGCCAAGCACGCTTCGGTGATGCCCGCCCGCGCCCACTCGTCGACGAGCGCTCGGGCGAACGCGGTGGTCGCGTCGCGGCTCATGGGAGGATCGCCCCGTGCGCATCGTGCTCGTGCCCGGGTTCACCCAGACGGCGCGGTCGTGGGACCCGGTCGTTGCGGCGATGCGACGGAGCCGGGACACCGCGGCGCTGGACGTGCCGACCGGCCTCGGCTTCGTCGAGACCGCGCACGCCCTCGGCGACGCCGGTGGCACCGCCACCTACGTCGGCTACTCCGCCGGCGGGCGGTTGTGCCTGCGGCTGGCGCTCGACCGGCCCGAGCTGATCGAGCGACTCGTGCTGGTGAGTTCCTCGCCCGGGATCGCCGACCCCACCGAGCGGGCGGCGCGGCGCGAAACCGACGAGCGGCTCGCCCAGGAGATCGAGGGCGGCGGCCTCGACGCGTTCCTCGAGCGCTGGCTCGCCCAACCCCTGTTCGCGTCGCTGCCCGGGGACGCGGCTGGGCTCGAGGCCCGCGAGCGCGACCCCGCGGTGCTCACCCACGCCCTGCGGATGCTGGGGCAGGGCGCGCAGGAGCCGTTGTGGGACCGGCTGGGCGAGCTGCGTATGCCCGTCGACCTCGTCGTCGGCGCGCTCGACGGCAAGTACACCGACATCGCCCGGGCGATGGCACGGCGCGTCGGCGCGGCGCGGGTCCATGTGCTCGGCGGCGCCGTCTCCTACCTCTCGGATCGGGCCGATGCGATCGCCCAT
>JACDBD010000294.1 GCA_013695115.1 Actinomycetota bacterium
GCCGCCGCCGGTGCGCTCGACGCCGACGCGCTGGCGTCGCTCGTCGCCGACGGCCTCGCCGCCGTGCACGGAACTATGGCTTCGCTGCCGTAGCCCCGGCCTGGTTCAGGAAGTTCTTCAACAGCGCGTGGCCCGACTCGGTGAGGATGGATTCGGGATGGAACTGCACGCCCTCGACCGGTAGGTCGCGGTGGCGCAGCCCCATGACCAACCCATCCTCGCTCTCGGCGCTAACCACCAGGTCGGGCGGGACCGTGTCGCGGGCCACGACGAGCGAGTGGTAGCGGGTGGCCGTGATCGGGTCGGGGAGACCCGCGAACACGCCGGCCCCGTCGTGATTGATCTCCGAGGTCTTGCCGTGCATCACCTGCGGCGCCCGCACGACGTCGCCGCCGTAGAGCGCGCCGATGCATTGATGGCCCAGGCACACCCCCAGCACGGGCACGCCCCGCTCACCGAACTCGCAGATGGCGTCGTTGGAGATACCGGCATCCTCGGGTCGGCCGGGGCCGGGTGACACCAGCACCGCGTCGGGGGCGAGGTCGCGCAGCTCGGCCAGCGTCACCTGGTCGTGTCGGTGCACGACCGGCTCGGCACCGAGCTCGCCGAGGTACTGGACAAGGTTGTAGACGAACGAGTCGTAGTTGTCGATCACGACCACTCGCGCAGACACGCTCGCACGGTAACGCGCCATCGGCGATCAGCTCGACGGTTATCCTCCGCGCCGATGCCCCAGTCCAAGAGCAAGCGATCGCGCTACACGCCGCCGGCGCCGCAGAAGGCGCCGCCCAGCAAGCTGTGGGTGCCGGCCACGATGTTCACGATGATGCTGGCGGGCGTCGTGGTGGTGATCCTCAACTACCTCGAGCTGCTCTTCGGGGAGGCCAGCAACAGCTTCCTCTTCATCGGCCTCGGCCTCATCACCGGCGGCTTCGTCCTCTCGACCCGCCTCCGCTGAAGACCAGCAAATGCCACTGCTGTAACTTCCCACAGGGTTATCCCCCATCTGGGGAAAACCCGCGTTTGCGCAGGTCAGAGCCAATAAATCAAGGCAGGCGGACCATGTCCTCGCGGCAGTGCCGGGGGGCTTCGGGCTCGTCGGTGGCCGACACGGTCATCGTCACCTCGGCCCCGCACACTGCGCACCGGAACCGGGCGTCGACCGGCCGTAGGTCGGCCGGATCGGGCTCCTCGGGCGGCGCGATCTTGAACTTCTTCAAGATCCCGGCACCGATCACGTAGATCGTCACCGCGGCGAAGACCGCGAGGGCGATCCGAAGCGCGTCCGAGAGCAGGGCTACCCCAGGCGCTCGATGACGGTGGCGTTGGCCATGCCGCCGCCCTCGCACATGGTCTGGAGGCCCCAGCGCCCGCCGGTGCGGTCGAGCTCGTGCACCAGCGTCGCCATGAGGCGCGCGCCCGAGCACCCCAGCGGGTGGCCGATGGCGATCGCGCCGCCGTTGACGTTGACCTTGCTCATGTCGGGGTGGTGCTCCTTCTCCCACGCGAGCACCACCGGCGCGAACGCCTCGTTGATCTCGACCAGATCCATCTGGTCGAGGGTCATCTTGGCCCGCTCGAGCACCTTCGTCGTCGCCGGGATCGGGCCGGTCAGCATCATGACGGGGTCCACGCCGGCGAGGGCGAACGCGTGGAAGCGCGCCTTGGGTGTGAGGCCGAGCTCGCTGGCCTTCTCCTCGCTCATGACGAGCACCGCGGCGGCGCCGTCGCTGATCTGCGACGAGTTGGCCGCGGTGATGACGCCGTCGGGCTTGAACGCGGGCTTGAGGGTCGCCAGCTTCTCCATCGAGGTGTCGGGCCGGAATCCCTCGTCGCGGCTGAACTCCTCCTTGCCCTCCTCGGTCGTCACCCCGACCGGGACGATCTCGTGCTCGAAGCGGCCCTCGTCGGTGGCGCGCGCCGCCCGCAGGTGGGACTCCACCGAGAACCGGTCGTTGTCCTCCCGGGAGATGTTCCACTTCTCGGAGATCAGCTCGGCCGAGATGCCCTGGGGAACGAGGCCGGGGTCCTGGTAGCGGGACATCATCTTGGGCCCGAAGGGGAGGCTCCCGGGGATCACCGACGCGCCCATCGGCACGCGGGTCATGTTCTCGACACCGGCCGCGATCACCACGTCGTACGCGCCCGCGATGACGCCCTGGGCGGCGAAGTGGGCGGCCTGCTGCGACGACCCGCACTGCCGGTCGACGGTGGTGCCGACCACCGACTCGGGGAACCCGGCGGCCAGCGCGGCGTTTCGGCCCACGTTGATGGCCTGGTCGCCGACCTGCATGACGCAGCCCATGATCACGTCGTCGACGAGCGCGGGGTCGACGCCGTTGCGCTCGACGATCGCCTGCAGCGTCTGGGCGGCGAGGTCGACCGGATGGGTGTCCTTGAGCTTGCCGTTGCGGCGCCCGAGGGGGGTACGGACGGCATCGACGATGACCGCGGTGGCCATGGAGGGCTCCTCTTCTTTCGTCGCACTCTCGGCGGCAGGATACCTGCCGTCCTCATGGTCGCCTCGCCTCGTCCGCCGGGCCATCCTCGACCGGGCTGGCCGGCGGCCGCCCTGCGGGACGCTCGCCGCTCCGCGCAATGCACGACTCACGTCTGTGGATGGCACCTCTGACTAGCCTCCAGCGGTGCCCCGCAACCTGGACAACGCCCTCGGCGACGGCGGTATGCCCCTCCTGGCCCAGCTCGGGATCTCCTTCGACGGCTACGGCGAAGGGTGGGCGACCGCCACCTGGACGCCCACCGAGCTCGCGTGCAACCCGTTGGGCGCGGTCCATGGTGGGGTGTACGGCGTGATCCACGACGCGGCGATGAACTTCGCCACCAACGCCGCGCTCGAATCGGGGGATCGGGCGGCAACGCTCGACATCAAGTACGAGACCATGCGGGCGGCCGAGGCCGGTGCAGAGCTGTCCGTACGGGGCGAGGTCGTCCGCCTCGCCCGTCAGATCGCCTACCTCGAGTCGTGGGTACGGGACCCCGCGGGAGAGCTGGTGTCGCGGGGAACGGGAACGTTTTTCGTGCGTCGCAAGGAGCGGGCCGACTAGTCCGGTGCCGGCGTGGCGGTCGCGACCACTCGAGTGGCGGCGACGCGACCGACCGGCAGGGTGAAGAAGAAGGTCGAGCCCTGCCCGGGCGCGCTCTCGACCCAGATCCGCCCCCCCTGCACCTCGGTGAAGCGCTGGGCAATGGCGAGACCGATGCCGGTGCCGCGTCGCGACCCGTTCCCGTCGCCTTCGGATGCGTCCGACTGGTAGAAGCGGTCGAAGATTCGGCGCTGATCCTCGACGGAGATGCCGGTGCCCTGGTCGGCGACCGACACCACGACCTCGTGGCGCTCGGCCCGGGCCTGGACGCGGATGGTGCTGTCGTCGGGTGAGAACTTCACCGCGTTGGTCAACAGGTTGACGAGGACGTGTGAGAACGCGTCGGCATCGGCGGTCATGACGAGCTCCTCGGTCACCTCGACCTCGATGCGGTGGTCGGCCACAACCGGGGCGACGTCACCGATGACCACGTCGACGAGCTCGCGCACGTCCAGCGCCCGCAGGTCGACGTCGACCCGGTCGGCTTCGATCGAGGCGAAGTCGAGCAGCTGGGAAATGAGTCGGGTCAGCTCGTCGGCGCGCCCGGATGCCCGGTCGAGGAGCTCGCGCCGCTGCTCCTCGGGGAACCGGTCCCAGTGGAGGAGCACGGTGTCGACGAAACCCTTGACCGAGGTCAGCGGCGTGCGCAGCTCGTGCGAGACCATGCTCAGGAACTCGCCTTTGAGCCGGTTGGCCTCGGCGAGCTCCTCGGCCGCCCGGTGCTGTTGATCGTACGCGTCCGCCAGCCGGTCGAGCACCTCGCGTCGCGCCCGGCGGTAGGTCGGGCCGCGGGGGTTGGCGGCGACCAAGGCGAGGCCGAGGCCCAGCGCCAGCAACAGCAGGTTGGCGCCCGTCCCGGCGGCGGCACCGAGC
>JACDBD010000311.1 GCA_013695115.1 Actinomycetota bacterium
GAGCGCCTGCGGCGCAGGTACCCTGCGCCGCAGCGAGCGAGGCGATAGAGGAGGCCGGGAGTGCGCCTCGAGCTAGGGGCCATCGGCAGACGACGGGTCGAGCGTGGCCGGCTCGTCGCGCCGCTGCCGGCGCGGCTCCGTCTCCTCACCGGCGTCCTCACCAACGCGGTGGTCCTCCCGCTGCACCGCTCGCGGAACGGAGCCACGAGCGCGCCCGCCGGGATCTCGTGGAGCGCGCCCGACCTGCCGGTCCGGCGCCACGGCTTCGCGCTCGCCGCCTACTTCACGCGCACGTTCGCGGTCATCCTCGTCGTCGGCGGCCTCAGCGTGGGAGCGCTCCTGACCGCGATCATCCCCGGTGCGCAGGTGCTCGCCACCAGCAACCGGTACACGCCGTTCGCCATCCGGGGCGCGCTCAAGCAGCTGTCGGAGCGGACGACCGTCTACGACGCTGCCGGCAACGAGATCGGCATTCTCGGTCTGGAGGACCGCCAGCCCGTCGAGCTCGAGGAGGTGCCGCAGCTCGTCATCGACGCGGTGATCGCGGCCGAGGACCAGACGTTCTGGGAGAACCCGGGCGTCGACCTCAACGGCACGATCCGCGCGTTCATCGAAAACGCAACCTCGGGGGAGATCGAGCAGGGCGGCTCGACCATCAGCCAGCAGCTCGTCAAGAACAGGGTGCTGAGCTCGACCCGCGATCTCGATCGGAAGGTGCGCGAGATGGTGCTCGCGTACCGGCTCAACGAGGAGTACTCGAAGCAGGAGATCCTCGAGGAGTACCTCAACACCGTGTACTTCGGCGAGGGGTCCTACGGGATCAAGACCGCCGCCCTGCGCATCATCGGCAAGCCGCTCGATCAGCTGGACATCGGCGACGCCGCCCTCCTCGCCGGGCTGATCGCCAACCCCGAGGGTGACAACCCGTTCCTCGCTCCCGAGGTGGCGCTCCAGCGGCGCGGCCAGGTGCTCGACGAGCAGGTGGACCAGGAGTACCTGACCCCGGCCGAGGCCGAGTTCGCCAAGGCCGGGCCGCTGCCGGCGGTGAGGCCGGCGCCGGTCGACCTGCGCCCGCAGAACTTCTTCGTCGAGGAGGTGCAACGCCGGCTGTTGGCGGATGAACGCCTGGGCGAGACCGAGCGGGAGCGGCGCGACACCCTGTTGCGCGGCGGGCTCGAGGTGCACTCGACGCTCGATCCGATCGCCCAGGTGCAAGCCCAGGACGCGGTCAACCGCCAGTTGCCGAACCGGCCCGGGTTCACCGCCGCGCTCTTCGCGTTGGAGCCGGAGACCGGGTTCGTGCGCGCCATGGTCGGCGGGCCCGGATTCGAGCGGAACCAGTACAACATCGCGACGTCTCCACCCGGCCAGCAGGCGGGCTCGGCGTGGAAGATCATCACACTCGCGGCCGCGCTCGACAGCGGCTACTCGCCCAACGACACCGTGAGCGGGTCGTCGCCGTGCACGGTGCCGTCCGGGGAGGGGTACGGCGACCCCGGGAAGTACGGGAGGGCTACCACCCGCAACGCCGAGGGTGGAGGCGGGACCATGACGATCCGACGGGCGACGACCGGATCGGTCAACTGCGCCTACGCCCGGCTCTCGGCATCGGTGGGGTACGACCGCGTCGTCGAGATCGCCCACCGGCTCGGCATCAAGCAGGATCTCGGCCGCACCGGCGAGGACGGGAACTGGTACCCGGCCCGCACGCCGGTCCTGACCCTCGGGGTGTTCGAGTCGACCCTGCTCGAGATGGCGACGGTGATGGCCACAATCGTCAACGAAGGCGAGCGCAGGGACCCGATTTTCGTCGAACGAGTCGTGGGTCCCGACGGGCAGACGATCTTCGACGACCGCGAGCGCGACGGCGTGCGGGCCATCTCCCCCGAGGCGGCGTCGTGCGAGATCGACATCCTCAGAGGTGTGGTCACCGGTGGCACCGGGACCGGCGCCCGGCTCAACCCGCATGTCGCCATCGGCAAGACCGGCACCACCGACCGGGAGGCCGACGCCAACTTCGTTGGCGCCGTGCCCCAGCTGGTCGCGCACGTCTGGTACGGATCGCCCGAGGGCGACATCCCCGGCGCGGGCTTCGGCGGGGAGACCCCGGCGGCGATCTGGCGCGAGTTCATGAGCGCGTATACCGCCGACAAGCCGGTCGTCCCGTGGCCGGCACCGTCGCTCAACTGCGTGGTCAGGGGCGCCCGCGTGACCGACCTCGGCCGCGACACGAGCCGTCCCGTCTCCACTCCCGCGCCGGCCCCGCCCGCTTCCCCGCCGTTGGCCACCACGCCGGTGCCGGCGGCACCCCCACCGCCACCGGTCGTCGAGCCGCCTCCCGCAACCGTCCCGGCCGCGCTACCACCTACCTGAGATACTGACCGCATGACGCGCATTCGCAACTCGTGGGAGCTGTTCAAGGTCTCGTGGGGCGTGCTCCGCTCCGACAAGACCCTGGCCGCGATCCCTGCCATCTCCGCGGTGGTGTCGCTCGTCGCGCTGGCCGGCTTCGGGGGGCTGTTCTACGCCCTGGGGATCGACACGGGTTCCGAGAAGGAGGGGACCGAGGCGATCGACGCGATCGGCTATGTGATCGCCGCGGTTGCGTACGTGGTGTTCGCGTTCATCACTGTCTACTTCCAGTCGGCACTGGTGGCGGGCGCCAACGAGCGGCTCGAGGGTGGCGACGCGACGGTCGGCAAGTCGCTCGGCGCGGCCGGCGGGAAGCTCCACCGCATCCTCCCGTGGGCGCTGGTCACCGCGACGGTGTCGTTCATCATCAGCCAGATCGAGCGGCAGGGCTGGATCGGCCAGATCGTCGGCAACCTGCTCGGCATGGCGTGGAACGTGCTCACGTTCCTCACCATCCCGATCATCATGCTCGAGGACGTGGGCCCGATCGCCGCGCTCAAGCGGTCGGGGACCCTGTTCAAGAAGACCTGGGGCGAGAACCTGGTCGCCCAGGCCGGCTTCGGGCTCTTCGGCTTCCTCTTGTTCCTGCCCGCGATCGCGGTCGGCGCGCTCGGGATTGCCACCGGCAACGATGTCGTGGCCGGCGTGGCCATCGGCATCGCGGTGGCGTGGGTCGCGGTCGTGATGGTGGTGCTCTCGGCGCTGAGTGGGATCTACCGCACTGCGCTCTACCGCTACGCCGTCGACGGCAGCGTGCCCCCGGCGTTCGCCGGCGCCGACCTCTCCGGCGCGTTCGCGCCGAGGCGAGGCGGTCGCTTCAACTAGCTCTCCTATCGCGCCTCAGGCGAACTGCGGGAGCACCTCGGCGGCGAACCGGTCGAGGCCGTCGACGTCGAACGGCGCCCGCATCGCCAGGATGACCCACTCGGCGCCGGCGTCGCCGTAGGCACCGACGCGATCGACCACCTCCTGCACGCTGCCGGTGAGCACGCCGGGGCGCACGAAGTTGGCGATCGCGCCGAACTGCGCCTCCAGGTCACCCTCGTGCCAGGCGAGGCCCACATTGACAGCTCTCGTGACTTCGCGCGGGTCGCGGCCCTCCCGCTCGCAGTGGGCGTCGAGCACACCGACCTTGTGGGCGTAGTCGTCGGGCGGGATGAACGGCACGTTCCACCCGTCGGCATGGCGGGCGGCGATCCGCAGCGTCACCTTCTCGCCCCCGCCCCCGATCCAGATCGGCAGGCGGTCCTGGACCGGTTTGGGCTCGCAGCGCGCGTCCTGGAGCCGGAAGTGCTCTCCCTCGAAGGTGGTGACGTCGTCGGTGAGCAGGCCGCGGACGCACTGGATCGCCTCCTCCAGTTGGCGCAGCCGCACCCCGGCGGCGGGGAACGGGATGCCGTAGGCGTCGTACTCGCCCTGGTGCCATCCCGCGCCGAGACCGAGCGTGACCCGCCCACCGGCGAGGTGATCAATGGTCGCCATCGCGTTGGCGAGCACCGCCGGATGCCGATAGCCCACGGAGTACACGAGGCTGCCGCAGCGCACGCGTTCCGTGGCGAGCGCGAGGGCGGTGTGGGTGCCGACGGCCTCCAGGCAGACCGCGCCGCCGGTCGCGTCGGCGGCGTAGAAGTGGTCCCAGATCGAGATCCACTCGAAGCCGTGGTCCTCGATCCGCCGCCACAGCCCCTGGAGCTCGTCGGTGGTCGTGTTCTGGAGCCCGGCGTGCACCCCGAACTTCATCGGCCGTGTACCTCCGGCATCACTTCGGCCGCGAGGAGGCGGAGGTGCTCCAGATCGTCGAGGTCGAGCACCTGGAGGTACACGGTCTCGGCGCCGGCCTCGGCGTAGCCGAGCAGCGTCTCGACGACCTCGGCGGGGAGGCCGGCGGCGCCGTTCTCGCGCAGCTCGTCGGGAGCCCGGCCGATCGCATCGGCGCGGCGCGCGAACTCGGCCTCGTCGCTCCCGCAGCACACGACGAGCGCGACCGAGGTGCGGAGCGACGTCGGGTCGCGCTCCGCCTTCTCGCACGCCTGCCGCACCCTCGCCACCGCTTCCCGGCACGCGTCGACCGGCGGGAACGGGAGGTTGAACTCGCTCGCGAACCGCGCCGCGAGCGCGGGTGTCCGGCTCGCGCCGTGCCCGCCGATGATGAGGGGTGGGTGCGGCTGCTGGACGGGCTTCGGCAACGCGGGCGAGTCCTCGAGCTGGTAGTGCTGCCCCGCGAACGAGAACCGGTCACCGATCGGTGTCGTCCACAGCCCGGTGACGATCTCGAGCTGCTCCTCCAGACGGTCGAAGCGCTCACGCAGCGGTGGGAACGGGATGCCGTAGGCACGGTGCTCGTCGTCGAACCAGCCGGTGCCGAGCCCGAGCTCGACCCGACCCGCGCTCATGGCGTCGATCTGGGCTACCACGATCGCCAATGGTCCCGGGAGACGGAACGTGCTCGACGCGACCAGGGAGCCGAGCCGAATCGAGCTGGTCTCGCGGGCGAGGCCGGCCAGCGTCACCAGCGTGTCGGTCGGACCGGGCCCGGGATCGCCGTCACCCATGCGCAGGTAGTGGTCGGATCGGAAGAAGGCGTCGAAGCCGAGCTCCTCGACAGTGCGCGCCACCGCCAGCTGCTGGTGATACGTCGCGCCCTGCTGGGATTCGGTGAAGACTCTCAGCAGCACGCGCGCAGGCTACCCGTCCTACAGTGAACGCTTATGGAGTTCGACGTCGATCGGTGGCCGGAGCTGCGCGAGCCCGTGCTCGTGGTGGCACTGTCCGGTTGGGTCGATGCCGGGCTCGCGGGTGCGGGCGCGGCCGCGGTCCTGGCGGAGCAGCTCGACTCGGCGCGCCGCTTCGGCAGCGTCGACATCAGCGACGCTGTCGACCTCCAGCAGACGCGGCCGACCGTCAAGCTCATCGACGGGGCGACCCGGGAGATCTCGTGGCCGTCGGTCGACCTTGTCGCCGGCCACGCCGCCCGCGACGTCGTGCTGTGCGTCGGGCCCGAGCCGTCATTGCGGTGGCGCGAGTTCACCGAGCGGCTCGTCGACGCCGCCCGCCGGCTCGGCATCGAGCGGGCGGTGATGGTGGGGGGCATGCCCGCGGTCGTGTCGCATCGCCGTCCGATCACCGTGCTCGCCACCGCGACCAGCTCGTCGCTCGCCCAGGAGGCGGGTGCGCTTCGCACCGACTACGCCGGTCCCACCGGCGCGCAGACCGTGCTCCAGGTGGAGCTGGGGAACGCGGGCGTGCCCGCGCTCGGGCTGTGGGCGCAGGTGCCGCATTACGTGTCGGGTAACCCGTCGCCGCCGGCGATCCGGGCGGTGCTGTCGCGCCTGCGTGAGGTCGCGGGAGTGGATACCGATCTCGGCGCGCTCGACACCCAGACCGACGACTACGTCGACCGGGTGGAGAAAGGCCTCTCCGAACGACCCGACGTAGCCGAGCTGGTCCAGGCGATCGAGGCGGGCTCCGACGAGCTGCCCACCGGCGACGAGCTCGCGTCCGAGATCGAGCGCTTCCTCCGCGACGAGGACGACGAGGACGACGAGTAGCCGCCCCAGCCGAGGTTTGGGCGCCGGCGGCCGGGGGAACCCTGTCTCGAAGCGCCACCGGCGCTCGTTAGACGTGCGGCGGCCTCGCAGCGCCCCGTGAGGCAGTCGCCAGAACGGTGAGCCGGCGGGCCGACCCTGCCCCGGTCCGTCGGCTCGCCCTTTTTCATTGCTCGCGGGTAGAACTCCCGGCATGAGTTGCGTGCGGATCAACGCCATTACCGTGCCCGCCGAACGCGCCGACGAGCTGGTGGCTCGCTTCGCGGCTCGTGCCGGCGAAGTGGCGAAGGCTCCCGGATTCGAGGCGTTCGAGTTGCTGCGCCCCTCTGACGACCGCCACGTCTTCCTCGTCTACACGCGATGGCGGACGCAGGCCGATTTCGAGGCGTGGGTGTCGAGCCCGGCGTTCGCGCACGGCCATCGGGGCCACAACACCGGCGGTCCGGTCGGGACCGGCAGCGAGTTGTGGTCGTTCGACGTCGTCCAGCACGAGGAAGCGGCCGACACCGGGACCGGCGCGTGACCACGACGACCGACCCGGTCGTCCAGGAGCTGACCGCACCGGGCGCCCCGTTCGAGATCGTGGTGGAGCCCGTGCTGGGCGTGCCGCTCCAGGTGTATCGAGACCGGCTGGACTCCCTGCGGGATGTGATCGCGACGGCGGACGGGCGCGCCGGGGTGGACTTCCTCATCCAGGGCGATCGGCGGCTCACCTACGACGAGCACAACGCGCTCGTCCGCCGGGTGGCGGGCGCGTTTCTCGAGCGCGGCATCGGCCACGGCGATCGGATCGCCATCCTGTCGGCCAACAACGTGGAGTGGGTGGTGCTGTTCTGGGCCGCGGCCTCGATCGGCGCGGTCGTGGTTCCACTCAACGCGTGGTGGAAGGCCGAGGAGCTCCGGTTCGGGCTGGAGGACTCGGAGGCGCGGTTGCTGTTCTGCGACCGCCGACGATGGGACGTCGTCCGCGACATCGCCGGAGAGCTACCCGCGCTCGAGCACGTGCTGGTCACGGACCTCGACGAACCCGAGGGCCGGGCGCGTCCGGGCATCGAGCTGTTCGCCCACGACGATCCCGGAGTGTTGCCCGCCAGCCCTACTGACGACGGGTCGGTCGCCGAAGACGATCTCCTCGCGATCCTCTATACGTCGGGCACAACCGGGCGACCGAAGGGTGCGACCGTCACCCACCGTCAGGCGCTTGCCAACCTTCAGAACATCTTCTGCCTGGGGCTGGCGGCCGCGAAGAAAGGGGCGACGCCTCCCGAGGTCGGCGCCGACCAGCAGGCCGCGCTGCTCGTCGTGCCGCTCTTCCATGTGACGGGCTGCCTGGCCACCATGACCCTCTGCTACACGTCCGGGGCCAAACTCGTGCTCATGCCGCCGGGGAGGTTCGACCCCGACGAGGCGATGGCCACGATCGAGCGCGAGCGCGTCACCAACATCGGCGGCGTGCCCACGGTGATGTGGAGGATCGTGGAAGCCCCGACGTTCGGAAAGTACGACCTGTCGTCGGTCACCCGCGTCGGCTACGGGGGCGCGCCGGCGCCTCCCGAGCTCGTCGCTCGCATCGACGAGGCGTTTCCCTCGGCCCGCACGACGCTCTCCACCGCGTACGGGCTCACCGAGACCGCGTCGATCGCGACGTCGAACGTCGGTGACGACTACCTGACCCATGCCGGCTCGGTCGGCCGACCCGCACCGACGGTCGAGATCAAGGTCGCCGACGATGACGATGACGAGGTGCCGGCGGGGGAGACGGGAGAGATCTGGTTGCGGGGCCCTACCGTCATGCTGCGCGGCTATTGGAACCGGCCCGACGCCACCGCCGAGGCGGTCAGCGAGGACGGGTGGTTCCGGAGCGGCGACATCGGCCGGTTCGACGAGGACGGCTTCCTCTACCTGGTCGACCGGGCCAAGGACATGATCATTCGCGGCGGCGAGAACGTGTACTGCGTCGAGGTGGAGCAGGCGCTGTTCGAGCACCGCGACGTCATCGACGCCGCAGTCGTGGGCGTACCCCACCGCGAGCTCGGCGAGGAGGTGAAGGCGATCGTGCAACTGCGCGACGGTGCAGCTGCGACCGGCGACGACATCCGGGCGTTCTGCGCCGAGCACCTCGCCCGGTTCAAGGTTCCCGAGTACATCGAGCTCCGGGACGAGCCGCTGCCCCGCAACCCGGCGGGGAAGGTACTGAAGAACCTGTTACGCGGCGACGCCACTGCCTTCGCCGCCGCCGACGACTCTGCGTTGTGACGGGGCTGCGGGACTTTCACGAGGTGTTCGGCTACGTGGTGATCGTCGCCAACGGGGTCGCCGGTGTCGTGGCGCTGGCGGCGTGGCGCGCGCAACGGCTGAGGGGCCGCGGGGTGTGGGTCGTCACGATCGTGGCCGAGGGGATGATGCTGCTCGAAGTCGTGACCGGGGTGATCCTCGTCTCGAGTGACCGGTTCGTCGGGGCGCGGTTCCACATGTTCTACGGGTTCCTCGCGTTCCTCACCGTGGGTCTCGCCTACCAGTACCGCGACTCGCTCCCGGATCGCACCGAGCTGCTCTACGGGCTCGTCGGCCTGTTCATCATGGGCCTGGGCATCCGCGCCGTGGTCGAGGTGGCGTCGTGACCCGGCCGGAGGGACGGCGGACCCGGGTCCTGCTGATCTTCGGCGGCCGGTCGGCCGAACACGATGTGTCGCGGGCGACGGCGGTGTCGGTTGCCCGGGCGCTGGACCCCGATCGGTACGAGGTCGTGCCCCTCGCGATCACCACCGACGGGCGCTGGCTGTTCGCCAACGAAGCCCTCAGGGCGATCGAGGCCGGGCCCGCCGCCCTGCCCGAGGCGTTCGCGGTCGCGGGCGAGCCGGTCTCCGACCTGGGCGACCTCGTCGCGCGGGGCGAACAGGCGGTCGCCCCCGCAACTGCCGGCGGCAGCCTCGACGTCGACGTGGTGCTCCCGCTGCTGCACGGCCCCTACGGCGAGGACGGCACCGTGCAGGGCCTGCTCGAGCTGGCCGGGCTGCCGTACGTCGGCGCCGGCGTCGTCGGCTCCGCGGTCGGGATGGACAAGGTCATGATGAAGCGGGCGTTCGCGGCGTGCGGTCTCGGCATCGCGCGCCACCTTGCGTTCCGTGAGGGCCACGATGCCGACGAACTCCGGGCCCGCGTCGAGGATGAGCTCGGCTACCCCTGTTTCGTGAAGCCGGCCAACCTGGGATCGTCGGTCGGCGTGTCGAAGGCGCGCGACCGGGCCGGGTTCGACGCCGCGCTCGCGCTCGCCCTCGACTTCGACGAGTGGGTAGTCGTCGAGGAGGCGAT
Organism: Actinomycetota bacterium; assembly: GCA_013695115.1. Classification (GTDB taxonomy): domain Bacteria; phylum Actinomycetota; class Acidimicrobiia; order IMCC26256; family JACDBD01; genus JBPCMN01. The sequence goes on from JACDBD010000311.1 coordinate 9,270, forward strand.
CGCCGGGCGCGAGATCGAGGTCGCGGTCCTCGGCGACGATCCACCGGAGGCGTCGGTGCCCGGAGAGGTCGTGCCCGGCGACGAGTTCTACTCGTATGCCGACAAGTACGAGGACGACGCCGCCGAGCTGCTCGCACCCGCGCCGATCACGCCGGCGCAAACCGACGAGGTGCGGGCGCTGGCGGTGCGGGCGTTCGAGGCGTGCCGGGGTGAGGCCATGGCCCGGGTCGACTTCTTCCTCGAGGAGGAAGGCGCGGCGCGGGGGTTCCTCGTGAACGAGGTGAACACCATTCCCGGGTTCACCCCGATCTCGATGTACCCGCGGCTCTGGGAGCTCTCGGGGCTGCCGTACGCGAAGCTGATCGATCGCCTGGTCGACCTGGCGTTCGAGCGCCACGAGCGGCGGCGCCGCCGCGCCGGCCGCCAACGGAGCGAGTAGCGCGGGGTTTCTACAGGTTCACGACCGGGCAGGTGAAGGTGCGGGTGATGCCCTCCACAGCCTGGATCTGGGAGACGACCATCTTGCCGAGGTCGTCGAGGCTCGGCGCCTCGGTCTTGACGATCACGTCGTACGGCCCGGTGACGTCGTCGGCCGACAGCACCCCCGAGATCTTCCGGGTCTCCTCGGCGACCGACACTGCCTTGCCGACCTCCGTCTGGATGAGCACATACGCGGTGATGGCCATGCGGACCCCCTTCGAAGCCGTGACGCGGGCATCGTAGTGGGCATGCCCGAGATCGTCTTCGCCGACCGCAGGGATGCCGGGCGTCGGCTCGGCGCGGTGCTGCGCGAACGCGGGTTCGCCCAACCGGGCGCGCTCGTCGCCGGGATCCCACGCGGGGGCGCCGTGGTCGCGGCCGAGGTCGCGGCCGAGCTCGGACTCCCGCTGCGGGCGATCGTGGCCCGCAAGCTCGGCGCACCCAACCAACCCGAGCTCGCCATCGGGGCCCTCGGGCCCGACGGCACTCCGCTCTTCGACGAGTCGCTCGTGCGCCGTTTGCGCGTGAGCGAGCAGTGGCTGACGCACGTCGTCGACCAGGAACGGGCCGAACTCGTGTCCCGTATCGAGCACTTCCCCGGCGTCGTCAGCCGCGACGACGTCGCCGGCAAGCTCGTGATCGTGGTGGACGACGGCGTCGCGACCGGAGCGACCGCGGCGGCGGTGGGCGCATGGCTCGGCCATGCCGGGGCGGCGCGGCGGGCACTGGCCTTGCCGGTGGCGCCGCCGTCGACGCTCCGGCGGCTCGAGCGGGCC
>JACDBD010000321.1 GCA_013695115.1 Actinomycetota bacterium
GGAACAGGCCGAGCGCCCCTCCGGCCTCCCTCGAGCCCTCGAAGTGCTCGGCGTCGAACGCGACCCGGTCGACGTCGCCGAACAGGTCGGGGAAGTAGCTGCGGGCCAGCCCGTAGACGATCAACCCACCGAGCAGGACGATGTACAGGTAGGTGGGTACGGCGAAGATCCGGCCTGACTCCTTCGCGCCGCGCAGGTTGATGAGCGTGATCAGCGCGATCGCCCCGACGCAGAGGAGCACCCGCCGGTCACGGAGATCCTCGAACGCGGGGATGGAGATAATGGCGGCGACCCCGGCGGAGATCGACACCGCCACCGTGAGGATGTAGTCGACGAGGATCGACGCCCCCGCGACGAGCGACACATTGGTGCCGAGGTTCTCCCGGCTGACCACGTACGACCCGCCACCGCCGGGATAGGCGTAGATCGTTCGCCGGTACGACGTCACGACGATCGCGAGCAGGATCGCGACCGCGATCGAGATCGGAACCAGCACGTCGAGACCGAGAACCAGGCTCGAGGCGCCGAGCGCGGTGACGAACAGGATCTCCTCGGTCGCGTACGCGGTCGACGAGATCGCGTCGGAGGAGAACACGGCGAGACCGATGGTCTTGGGGATGCGCTGGTGCTCCTGCTCGGCGCTGGCCAGCGGCCGGCCGAGGAGGAAGCGCTTCACGATCGCCATCGGACCTCTTCTCCACCGTTACCATCGGAGGCGGAACAACGGGAGGCAGACTTGCACGTCGTCGTGGTGGGGTGCGGCAGGGTGGGCACCGAGCTCGCCGGGACGCTCGAGAAGTCCGGGCACACCGTTGCCATCATCGACAAGAACGCCACCGCCTTCCGCCGCCTCCCGGCGAGCTTCACCGGGCACCGGGTCGTCGGGTTCGGCTTCGACCGCGACACACTCACCGAGGCAGGGGTGGAGCGCGCCGGAGCGGTGGCGGCCGTCACCAACGGCGACAACTCGAACATCCTCGTCGCCCGGATCGCCCGCGAGACGTTCGGGATCGAGCGGGTCGTCGCCCGCATCTACGACCCCCGGCGCGCCGTCATCTACCAGCGGCTCGGCATCCCGACAGTGGCGACGGTGTCGTGGACGACCGACCAGGTGATGCGACGGCTGCTCCCCGGCGACCAGCCCCACGACTGGATCGACCCCAGCGCCAAGGTGTGCCTGGTCGAGCAGGCCCTGCCGGCGGCGTGGGGCGGCAAGAAGCTCGCCGAGCTCAACGAGCCCGGCCGCTTCTGGCTCACGGCGGTGACCCGCTTCGGGAGCGCCGAGGTCGTCGCCGCCGACCTGGTCGGCCAGGAAGGCGACGTGCTCTTCTTCGTCGCCGACGTCGGGGCGCTCGACGCGTTGCGCGAGCGCCTCGAGCAGCGCCCCGGACACTGATGGGCGGGCACTGATGCGCGTCGCCATCGCCGGGGCCGGGAACGTCGGCCTCTTCATCGCCAACGACCTTCGCGGCGCCGGCCACGAGATCCAGCTCATCGAGCAGGACCCGGCCGTCGTCGAGCGGGCAGTGGCCGACGAGGGAATCGAGTGGGTAGTCGCCGACGGGTGCGAGGTGTCGTCGCTGCGCGAGGCGGGCATGGAGCGCTGCGACGTCGTAGTCGCCGCCACCGGAGACGACGAGGACAACCTGGTGATCTCGTTGCTGGCCAAGCAGGAGTTCGCCGTCCCCCGCGTCATCGCCCGGGTGAACCATCCCAAGAACGAGTGGATGTTCAATGAGAACTGGGGCGTCGACCTCTCGGTGTCGACGCCGCATCTCATCACCGCCCTGGTCGAGGAGGCGGTAACCGTGGGCCGGTTGGTCCGCATCCTCCAGTTCGAGGGCGGTCAGGCCCGGCTGGTCGAGGTGACCCTGGCCGATGACTCGCCGGTGGTCGACAAGTCCCTCAAGGAGGTGGGCGTGCCCCGCGACGCCACCGTCGTCGCGGTCGTGCGGGCCGAGCACGTCGTGATGCCCCGGGGCGACACCGTGTTCGAGGCGGGCGACGAGGTGCTGGCGATGGTCACGCCCGAGTCGGAGGAAGAGGTCCGCCGCATCCTGACCGGCGGGTAGGGCGGTGCTCCGAGCGGCGACCGCGAGTGACTGCGGCGCTCCGAGCCGGTAGCGCTCGGCGGACAG
>JACDBD010000328.1 GCA_013695115.1 Actinomycetota bacterium
GGCCAGGCATGGGCGTTGTACGTGGACACGTGGTACACGTCGGCGTCGGAGTCGTACGTGCCGGTCGTGTAGCCGACCGCCACCCGCGCCGGGAGGCCGAGCGCACGGGCCATGGCCGCGTAGCTCCCTGCGAACTGCACGCAGAAGCCGCGGCGCGTCTCGAGCACGAACTCCCGGATCGCGTCGGTGCTCTGCGCCCGCGGCCCCAGCTCGACGTCGGCGTCGAGTGAGTACGTGAACTCGGCCTCCGGCGACAGGAAGAACTGCTCGAGCGCGAGGGCGCGGTCGTACCCCGTGGCCGCCTCGCCGGCGACGTCCAGTGCGAGGCGGCGGACGTCGTCCGAGAAATCGGACGGCAGCTCGGTGAAGCGGGCGAGTTCCCTGGGCGGCGACTCGCGCGTGCCGGCCCGCTGGGCGTCGGTGAGCGACGCCGGAGGCGGCGGGAGCTCCGACTGCACCGAGTAGCGCAGCCCGCGCAGCCGTTCGCGCGCGCTCACGAGCGTGACCGACGCCTTGACCACGAGGGGCGCGCCGCCGTCGACCGTGACCGGCTCGTACGCCGCCGGCATCCAGCGTCCGCCCAGCGCGACGATCTCGAACTCCTGGCGCACCACGTCGTCGCCGACGGGACCGTCGAGCCCCTCGGCGACCTCGTCGGAGCCGGCGGCGGCGAGCGTCCACTGCCCCCCGGCATCGCTCGAGTAGCGATCCAGCGCGGCGATGCGCCAGTACTCGGGCACCGGGCTCCGGACCGTGAACACCTCCACCTTCTCGGGTGCGAGGAAGTTGTCCCCGATGCGAGCGAGCGGCGGCTCCGTCTCGTAGCTCCGCAGACCCTCCCCACCGCCGGGCCCGAGCCCACGAACGTCGAGCAGTGCATCGCCGCCCGCCCCCGGAAGGGCCGGCCCGACCACGACGCCTCCGAGCACGGCCAGGAGGCCGGCGAACGCACCCGCGGTCAGGAGCCCGCTCCCGGCGCCGAGGCGCCGACCGGCGAACCACGCCCGGCGCCGCTCGAGGAGCGCCTGGTGTTGGAGGAGCAGGAAGACGATGGCCGCGCCCGCGAAGCCGATCGTGGTGCGGGCGCGCAGGTCGGTCGTTCCCAGTGTCGACGCCCAGATGAACAGCGAGAGACCGGGTGCGACCGCCGCGATCGTCGCGTCGCGCCGGAATGCGAGCAGGTCGGCGGTCTGCGCCATTACCCAGGTCGCCGCGACCGCGAGCAACAACGCGCCGTCCGTCACCGGCGCGGGCACCACCGCGGTGCGGAGTTCGTCGTAGCCCTGGTCCAGGTGGCGGCCGAGGGCTTCGAGCGTGGTCGCGGTGGGGAGGCCGAAGCGGGTGGTCGACGGCTCCACCACCCAGACGGCGTATGCGGCCAGGCCCACGACCGAGCACGCGACGGAGACGCCGATCGACCAACCCCGCCGCCGGGTCACGATCCCCAGCGCATGGGGGAGCACCGCCGCGCCGACGACCGGGAGCGCGAACTCGGCGGCGGCGAAGACGCGGCCCAGGCTGAGGGCCGCGGCCGCGCTCAGCGCGGCGAGGGCGAGGGCGGCGAGGTCGCGAGAGCGCTGAGTTGCCATCGGGTCATCGTCTCGTTCCACGCGATCGGGAACGGGACGGCGTAGGTGTCGACCACGACGAGGGCCTGGGTGGACACCGCGCCCGCGGATGCGGGCGGCGCGATGCGGTCGCCGGGCAGGACGGTGAGCGGCGGTCGGGTCGCGACGACGGTCACCGAGCCGTGGGCAGTCAGGCCGCCGAGGGCGTCGAGCTCGGCGGCGCTCATGGTGCCCATGACCGCGACGACCAGCGCGGCCCGGCCGCGGGCTCGCAACGACGACAGCACCGAGCCCAGGCGGTCGGTCCCGCCGGGCTCGATGGTTGCCAGCTGGTCCATCACGTCGAACGTGCGGGACCGGCCGGGTCGGGTCTGGCCGAGTCGCTGGCCGGCGCCGGTCACGACCTCCACCTGCCGGCGCATGCGCGTTAGCCGGTCGACCACCGAGGCGGTCGCCTCGACCGCGAGCTCGAACGACCCGTGATCGTGTGCGCCCGGCCGGACGTCGAGGACCACGACCGCGCGCGCTCGCCACTGCGCCTCGTCCTGTCGCACCATGAGCTCGCCGGTGCGGGCGGTGGAGCGCCAGTGGACCCGGCGGAGGTCGTCGCCGACCTCGTATTCGCGCAGGGTGAGGAACTCCTCGCCCCCCTCGCTGACCAGGGCCCGGGCCCGCACGCTCTCGACCGATGCGACCAGCCGTCCGCCCGGCTGCCTCGGGGCCAGGATGTCGTGCACCCGGGGGCACACCGTTACCTCGCTGAACCCGCCCAGGCCCCAGGTCCGCCGGGCGAGGCCGAACGGGTCGGTCGCGGTGACCGCCAGGGGCCCGACGCGGTACCGGCCCCGACGGGCGGTCGGGATGCGGTAGGCGGCCCGGGCGGTCTCGTCCGGTGGCAACGGCGGCAGCAGGAAGCGGGCGGCGCGCTTCCCGTTGTCGAAGACGTCGGTCACCGAGAGCTGGGGTGTGCGCCGGGCGCCCCGGTTCGAGATCGCGAGGTCGACGCGTCCGTCGGCGCCCACGTGCAGTCGTGCCGGACGCAGGTCGCGTCCGGCGTCGAGCTCCCAGGTCCGGGTGCGCGCCCAGACGAGCGCGCCGGCCAACAGGGCGACACCTCCCGTGGCCAGGATCGAGAGCTCGACCGTGCCGAGGAGCCGGCCGGCGACGAACAGCCCCAGGCACGCGCCGACCAGCGACCAGCCCCGCCGCGTCAGCATGCGCCGGGCGGGAGGGTGTTGGGACACGGCCTACCCGGTCGCGCCCGGGACGGGCACCGAGGTGAGCAGCGAGCGCACCACCGCGTCGGGTGTGACCCCGCGGAGCTGGGCGTCGGGCGCGATGAGCATCCGGTGCTCCAGCACCGCCGGCACGAGCCGCTTCACGTCGTCGGGAACGACGTACTCGCGGCCGAGGCTCGCGGCCAGCGCACGGGCGGCGCGCTGGAGCGCGAGGGCGCCGCGCGGGCTCACTCCCAGCGCCAACTCCGGGTGGCGGCGACTCGCCTCGACCAGGTCGACGATGTAGCCCTTGATGTTGGCCGCCACATGGACGCTCGCCACCACGTCGGCCGCGCTCGTGATCTCCGCCGCCGATGCCACCGGCGCCAGCTCTTCGACCGCGGCGTGACTCCCGTGCGTCTCGAGGATCGAGACCTCCGAGTCGCGGCTCGGGTAGCCCATCTGGATGCGCATGAGGAAGCGGTCGAGCTGGGCCTCGGGCAGTGGGTACGTCCCCTCGAGCTCGATCGGGTTCTGGGTCGCGATCACCATGAACGGGCGCTCGAGCTTGTACGTGTGCGCGTCCACGGTGACCTGGCCTTCCTCCATGGCCTCGAGCAGCGCCGACTGCGTCTTGGGCGACGCCCGGTTGATCTCGTCGGCCAGCAGGACATTGGCGAACACCCCGCCGGGGCGGAACTCGAACTCGTTGGCCGCCCGGTTCCACACCGAGACGCCGGTGACGTCGGACGGGAGCAGGTCGGGCGTGAACTGCACCCGACGCCAGGTGCCGCTCATCGAGCGGGCGATCGCCTTGGCCATCGACGTCTTGCCCACTCCGGGTACGTCCTCGATGAGGAGGTGCCCCTCGGCGAACAGGCACACCAAGCCGAGGCGGATGGCCTCCCGCTTGCCCTGGATGACCTGCTCGACGTTGGCCGACAGCGCGTCGAAGAGCTGGCCGAACGAGGCGTGGGGCGCGGGCGCCGGTTGTACCACCGGAGGGCTCCTGCGTGGCTCGGGGATCTGCGCGAATCACCTTAGAAGGCCGCAGCGGCGGGGTCGCCGCGCGATCCAAGACCCGGCCCCCTTCGCCGTCCCGTTAGGTTGGCGCGGTGACGGCCTACTGGGCCCGGGCCTCGCTCCTCGTCGCCCTCCGGCCCCGCCTCTGGCCGGTGGCGGTCGGCCAGACCCGACGGATGGCGGCGCCGGGATGGTGGCGGCGACCACCCTTCCTCCCGCTCCCGGCGCGGGACTACCTCGGCTTCCGCCTCCGGACCCAGTACGGCCCGGCCGGGGAGCCCGAGCCGCGCGACGTCGTCACCTACCTCGAGTGGTGCCGGAAGATGGGCCACAACCGGACCTGACCCCGTGACCTTCGCCGGTAGACTGCGGCCCGGCCGGGCCGACCGGTGACGACGGAGGGGTGAGATCCCGTTGGGAAGAGCGCTGCTGCTCAACGCCAGCTTCGAGCCGCTCTGCGTCGTCCCGATGCGCCGGGCGGTCGTCCTCGTGCTCAAGGACAAGGCCGAGGTCATCTCGCGCAACGGCGGTGAGCTCCATTCCGAGCGGATGAGCATGCCGATCCCGTCGGTGATCCGGCTCGTCCACTTCGTCCGGGTCCCGTTCCGGAGCCGGGTGCCGTTGTCGCGCCGGGCGGTCTTCGCCCGTGACCGGCACCGCTGCCAGTACTGCAACCGCAGCGCCGAGAACATCGACCACGTCGTGCCCCGCTCGCGGGGCGGCGAGCACACGTGGGAGAACGTCGTCGCCTCCTGCCGGTCGTGCAACGCCCGCAAGGAGGACCGGCTCCTCGCCGAGTGCGGCGTCGCCCTGCGGCGCCACCCGGTGGCGCCCCACGCCAGCCTCTGGGTGGTCGCCACCGCCGGCGCCATCGATCCCGACTGGGAGCAGTGGCTCCCGAGCACCAACGGCCACGGCAACGGCCATTCCGCCGACGCCGACGCGTCGACCACAGTCCCGGCCTAGCCCCGTCTCGTCACTCGGGAGGGTGCACCTGCGGGGCCGCTGCCCGGACGACGGCGCCGGGCGCGGCCATCGCTCTGAACGCCCGAGCTGACTTCGGCGCGCTCCTCGTCGTCGTTCCCGAGTGGCGGAATTCGTGTGGCTAGTGGGGCAGAAGTGGGCGGTGAGGGGTTGACGGGTGGGGGAGTGGGGTTTAGGGTGGCACGCAGTGGAGTGAAGTGGAGTCGGCGTCCGGCCACGTGGGGCCTGGTGCAGCGAGCGAGGGGATTCGATGTTCCTGGGGGAGGCCGAGCACTCCCTGGACGCCAAAGGCCGGGTGATCCTCCCGGTCAAGTACCGCGACCAGCTGAAGGAGGGGGCCTACATCGTGAAGGGCAAAGGTGGCTGCCTCTTCATCTACGCCTCGGAGGAGTTCGAGGGCGTGGCCCGGCAGGTGCGCGACCAGTCGAGGAGGGGGGAGACCGAGCTCCAGGCGGCCCGCACGTTCTTCGCCGGCGCCGAGCCGATCACCCCCGACAAGCAGGGCCGGGTGGCAATCCCGCAGCACCTGCGCACCTACGCCGATCTCGACCGCGACGTCGTGGTCGCGGGCGTCTTCTCACGCATCGAGGTCTGGGACCGCCAGCGCTGGCGCGAGCGCGACCAGCGCGGCGACCAGAGCCTGACCGAGTCGTCCAACCTTCCCGAGTTCGGGATCTAGCGAAGGGAAGCACAGCACGCGGTGAGTTTTGACAGGCGAGGCCCGTAGGGCCCGCCAACAGCCCCCCGGGTGGCGCGGTTGAGAGCCCCTACTCCGCCCGCTTCCAACCGAGTCGATTCGGGGAGACATCCGAGCGGCACTCGTCCGTCCGGGGGGCTGTTGGCGGGCCCGAAGGGCGCAGGTGACGGCCGAGCGACACGCACGGCCCGAGGGGGCGACGAACGTGGGTCCGCAGTTCCTCCATCGACCGGTGATGGCACCGGAGGTGGTCGAGTTGCTGGCATCGGTGCCCCCCGGGGTCGTGGTCGACGCGACCGTCGGTGGTGGCGGGCACGCCCGTCTGCTGCTCGAGTCTCGACCCGACCTGCGCATCCTCGGCATCGACCGGGACGGCGATGCGGTAGCGGCGGCGCGTGAGGCGCTCGCCGGCTACGGCGACCGGGTCCGCATCGAGCAGGGGAGCTTCGAGGAGCTGGCCTCCATCGTGGGGTCGGCATGGAGCGAGGGGAAGATCGTGGGGATCTTGTTCGACCTGGGCGTCAGCAGCCCGCAGCTGGACCGTGCCGAGCGGGGCTTCTCGTATTGGGGGGATGCGCCGCTCGACATGCGGATGGACAACTCGCAGCCGCTCACCGCGGCCGACGTCGTGAACGACTACTCCGAGGCCGATCTCACCCGGCTCATCCGGGCGAACGGGGAGGAGCGCTTCGCGGGTCGCATCGCCAGTCGCATCGTCGAGCGGCGGCCGCTGCACACGACCGGCGAGCTGGTCGACATCATCAAGGACGCGATCCCGGCGCGCACGCGGCGCCGCGGGCGCCACCCGGCGCGACGCACGTTCCAGGCCATCCGCATGGAGGTGAACCGGGAGCTGCCGTCGCTCTCGACTGCCCTCGACGAGTCGGTTCACCTGCTCACCCCGGGCGGGCGCGTGCTCGTCGTCTCCTACCACTCACTCGAGGACCGCATGGTCAAGGAGCGGTTCCGGGCATGGGCGGGCACCGCCCCGGTGGAGGGCTACGTACCCCCGCATCTGCCGCGACCGGTTGCCACCCAGGCGCCGCTCGTGAAGATCGTGACTCGACGCCCGCTGCGGCCCAGTGAGCGGGAGCTCGCCGACAACCCGCGGGCTGCCAGCGCCCGGCTCCGCGTCGCCGAGAAGCAGCCGGTTGAGAAGCCGGTCGAGCGGGAGGCGTCGTGAGCGTCAGCGCAACCGCGCTCCGTGCTCCCGTTCGCACACGCCCGGTGCGCCGTCCGGTGCGGGGTCGGCCGACTCCGCTGCGCGCCGTCGACGTCCAGTCGCGGCGCCGGGCGCGCCGCGTCCGGCGCATGCTCTGGTGCTTCGGCGTGATGATCGTGTGCTCGTTGGTCGCCGCGGTCGGCTTCCACGTCGTCCTGGCGCAGAGCCAGGTCCGGCTCGATCAGCTCGAACAGCAGGTCGGCGAGGAGCAGCACCGCTACGAGCAACTGCGGTACGAGGTCTCGGCGCTGTCGTCGCCGGCCCGCATCGTCAGCCGCGCCGCCGAGCTCGGCATGGTCGCGCCGACGGGTGTGGCGACGGTGGTGCCGGTGCCCACCGACCCCGGCGCGGCCGGAACCACGCCGGACTCGACCTCGACGACCCTGGCGGAGAGCTGGGAGAAGGTGAAGTCCCACCTTGTCTGATTCGCTCGCTCGCTACGGCGCGGGATACCTGCGCCGTGGGCGCTCGCTCGCGGGCGAGCGACCTTCGCTTCCTCCGGTCGCTCCGGTCGCCGCGCGGCGGCGAACCGGTTCGGGTGTGCGGCAGTCGCCTCGCCGCCCGAGGAGCGCCCGGGTCCGCGCGAGTCCTCAGCGCCGCAGACGCACCACCGCGCCGAAGCGTCGCGCCCGCAAGGCCGCGCCCCGTGCCGTCAAGCCGGCGTCGCCGCGACGCCGGCTGATCGGGCTGCTCTGCGTCACCCTCCTGGCCTTCGTCGCCATCGGCGCGCGCCTCGTCGAGGTGCAGGGATTCGACCGGGACCAGTACTCGCGCCTCGGACTCGACCAGCGGCTGCGTACGGTAGAGCTGGCGGCCGAGCGGGGCAGCATCTTCGACCGCAACGGCGCCGACCTGGCCGTGTCGGTGCAGCAACAGACCGTCTGGGCCGACCCTCGCGTCATCAACGATCCGGTCGGGTACGCGGCCAAGCTCGCGCCCGTGGTCGGCGTCGACGAGAACGAGCTCCGAGCCAAGCTGGGCCAGAACGACAAGGCGTTCGTCTACGTCGCCCGTAAGGTCGACGACGATACCGCCGCCCGGGTCCGCGAGCTCGCGCTCCCCGGCGTCGACTTCGTGCCCGAGTCCGAGCGCTTCTACCCGTCCGAGACGCTGGCCGGCCCCGTGCTCGGCTTCGTTGGCACCGACAACGACGGCCTCGGCGGTCTCGAATCCGCCTACGAGGACGCGCTTGCCGGCCACCCGGGTGAAGTCGTGGTCGAGCGCGACCCCCAGGGCCGCGAGATCCCGAACGGCGAGCGCCGGGTCGCGCAGTCCGAGCGGGGCAGCGACCTCGTGCTGACCATCGACCAGTCGCTCCAGTTCGAGGCCGAGCGGGTGCTGGTCGAGGAAGTCGCCGCGGTCAAGGCCAAGGGTGGGCTGGCGATCGTGGTCGACGTGCAGACCGGCGACGTGCTCGCGATGGCCAATGTCGAGGGCGCCACCGCGGAGTACCCGGCGCGCCCTGCGCCGGCGAGCGCGCCGAACCGATCGGTGACTGACGTGTACGAGCCCGGGTCCACCAACAAGGTCATCACGGTGTCGGGCGCGCTGGAGGAGGGCAACGTCACCCCCGGGACCTGGTACGAGGTGCCGGCCGAGCTCGTTTTCGAGGACGAGACGGGCCGGTACGAGTTCGAGGACGTCGAGTCCCACCCCACCGCGATGACCGTGGCCGACATCGTCCGTGAGTCGTCGAACGTCGGGACCATCCTCATCGCCCGGAGTCTCGGACGCGACAGCTTCGACGGGTACTTGCGGGGTTTCGGCTTCGGTCAGCCGACCACGCTGGGGTTCCCGGGAGAATCGCCCGGCATCCTGCTCCCGGTCTCCGACTACAACGACACCAGCATGGCGTCAATGCCGATCGGCAGCGGGATCGCGGTCACGGCCATGCAGATGCTCGACGTGTACACGACGCTGGCGAACAACGGAGCGTCCCGGTCGCCGCGCCTCGTCGCGGCGACGATCGGGCCCGACGGGACCCGCCACGACGAACCGGTCGCGGAATCGCACCAGGTCGTCTCGCCCGACACCGCGGTCGCGATGCGCCTGCTGCTCGAGTCGGTGGTCACCGGTGGGACCGGTAGCCTCGCCGCGATCCCCGGCTACCGGGTCGCGGGTAAGACCGGGACCGCGCGTAAGCCGCCCTACGAGAAGCCGCCGTACAAGTACGTCGCGTCGTTCGCCGGCTTCGCGCCGGCCGAGTCGCCCCGGCTCGCCGCCATCGTCGTCCTCGACGAGCCCCGTTCGTCGTACTACGGCGGGCAGGTGGCCGCGCCGATCTTCTCCCGGATCATGCAGTACGCGCTGCGGCTCGAGCGGGTCCCGCCTAGCACGCCGGCGTCGCCTGCACGCGCACCCGTTCCGGCGGCTGCCACCCCGCCGACTACGCCGCCGACCGACCCCGATAGCCTGAACGACTCGCAATGACCGGCTCGCAATGACTGGCCAGCGATGAATGGGCGGAAAACCCCGGGCGTGCGTTTGCGAGAGCTCCTCACGGATGTCGACGTCCTGGAGTGGTCGGGCGATCCGGGAGTCGAGATCGACGCGATCGTCCACGACAGCCACGAGGTGTCGCCGGCCGCCTGCTTCGCGTGTATCCCCGGCGCGGTCACCGACGGCCACGAGCACGCGCCCGCGGCCGTTGCCGCCGGCGCGGTGGCGTTACTGGTAGAGCGCCCCCTCGCCCTGGACGCCAGCCAGGCCCGGGTGGCCGCGGTCCGGCCCGCGCTGGGCCCGGCCGCGGCCCGCTTCTACGACTTCCCGTCGCGAGCGCTGCGGTGCCTGGGCGTCACCGGCACCAACGGCAAGACGACGACGACCTACCTGCTCGAAGCGATCGCGCGGGCCGCGGGCGACCGGGCCGGCGTGATTGGCACGGTGGGCGCCCGCATCGCCGGACACCAGGTGCCGGAGGAGCGCACGACGCCGGAGGCGACCGAGCTCCAGGCGCTCCTGGCGCGCATGCGCGACGCCGGAGTCGCCACGGTGGCGATGGAGGTGTCGTCCCACGCCCTCGACCAGCACCGCGTCGACGGCACCTGGTTCGCGGCGGTGGGCTTCACCAACCTCTCGCACGAGCATCTCGACTACCACGGCACAGTGGAGAGGTACTTCGAGGCCAAGGCGGGTTTGTTCGACCCGGCGCGGACGGCGGCGGCGGCGGTGAACGTCGACGACCCCCACGGCCGAGAGCTCGCTCCGCGGGCACGCGCGGCCGGGATCCCGACGCTGACGTTCTCGTCATCGGGCGGCCCGGCGGATCTCGCGGCCGAGGATCTCGACCTCGGGTCGGCCGGGAACCGGTTCGTGCTCGTCGACCGGCGCGCCGGAGGCTCGGGCAGGCGGGTGCAGATCCGCACTGGGCTCGTCGGCCGGTTCAACGTCGAGAACGCGCTTGCCGCCGCCACCATCGCGCTGGCGGGAGGGCTCGAGATCGACGCCATCGCGGCCGGGCTGGCCGACCCTGACGTTGTGGTGCCGGGCCGGCTCGAGCGGGTCGACGGCGGCCAGCCGTTCACCGTGCTCGTGGACTACGCCCATACGCCGGACGCGCTGGCCCGGGTCCTCGACGTGGCCCGGGCGATCTCGGGGGCGGGGCGGGTCCTCGTGGTCTTCGGCTGCGGCGGCGACCGCGACCGCGAGAAGCGGCCGCTCATGGGACAGGCCGCGGGCCGGCTCGCCGACCTCACCGTCCTCACGTCCGACAACCCCCGATCCGAAGCCCCGGACGCCATTGCCGCGGCGGTCGCGGCCGGACTGCGCGACGAAGGCGCCCGGTTCGCCCTCGAGCTCGACCGGCGAGCCGCCATTCGCTACGCGCTGTCCGAAGCGCGCGCCGGCGACGTCGTGGTGATCGCGGGGAAGGGTCACGAGGTCGGGCAGACCGCGCTCGGCGTCACCAGCCCGTTCGACGACCGCATCGTCGCCCGCGAAGAGCTCGAGGCACTCGGATGCGCCTGACCGCGACGGAGGTCGCCGACGCCACGGGAGGCGAGATCGTCGCCGGTGTCGCCGACGCGGTCGCGGGCTCGTTCACCATCGATTCGCGCACGACCGAGCCGGGAGCCTGTTTCGTCGCATTGGTCGCCGAACGCGACGGGCACGACTTCGTCGGCGATGCGTTCGGGCGGGGCGCGACCGTGGCGCTCGTCGGGCGGGCCGTCGACCTCCCTGAGGGTCGCGAGCCGCGCGCACTGATCCGTGTAGCCGACCCGCTGGCCGGGCTCGGCGCGCTCGGGCAACTCGCTCGCGAGCGCCTGGCGGACGCGACCGTCGTGGGGATCACCGGCTCGGCGGGGAAGACCGCCACCAAGGATCTCGTCGCCGCGGCCGTGCGTCGGACCCGACGCCTGACCGCCAGCCCGGTGTCGTTCAACAACGAGGCCGGCGTCCCGCTCACGCTCCTCGGTGCCGAAGGCGACACCGAGGTCGTCGTGGCGGAGATGGGCGCGCGCTTCGCGGGGAACATCGCCGACCTGTGCGCCATCGCCCGCCCGAGCGTCGGCGTCATCACCAACATCGGCCTCGCCCACGCCGGCCTGCTCGGCGGCCGCGCCGGCGTGGCGACAGTGAAAGGTGAGCTGCTCGAGGCGCTCCCACCGGACGGCCTCGCGATCCTCGACGCCGGCGACGAGTACACGTCCGACCTGGCGCGCCGGACCGCCGCCCGGGTGGTGCGGGTGGGGCTCGGCGCCGGCGCGACCCCCCACGCCAACTCGACCGACGTGCGGGCGACCGATGTGGTGCTCGACGAGCAGCTGCGACCGTCGTTCCACCTCATGACGCCGGGAGGTGCGGTTGGCGTCCGGCTGAACGTTCGCGGGGAGCACCAGGTGCTCAACGCCACGATGGCGGCGGCGGTCGCGCTCGAGGTAGGCGTCCCGCTCGACGAGATCGCCGCCGGCCTGGCCGAAGCCGAGAGCGCCCCCTGGCGCATGGAGCTCACGCAGACACCCGGCGGCGTGGCGATCCTCAACGACGCCTACAACGCCAGCCCCACCTCGACGGTGGCCGCGCTGCGCGCGCTGGCCCGGCTCCCGGTCACCGGCCGGCGCATGGCCGTACTGGGGGGGATGCGCGAGCTCGGCGCCGAGGCCGACGCCGCCCACGCCGACGTCGGCCGGGTCGCGGTCGAGTGCGGCGTCGACTTGCTGGTGGTCGTGGGCGCGGCGGCCCGACCCGTCGGCTCAGGCGCGCGGGCGGCGGC
>JACDBD010000333.1 GCA_013695115.1 Actinomycetota bacterium
TGCGGGTGCAGCCCCGCTGGCGGCACGAGCGGGTGGGCGACATCCACGACATCGAGGCGTTCGTCCCCGAGGACGCGTGATGGCCGAGACGACCGAGCCCGTCACGATGATCGACACGCCGATCGAGTTGCGCTACCGCTTCACCGCCGGCCTGGCGCAGTCGCGGTTCCTGCGGGGCGTCGAGCAGGGCAGGCTCCTCGGCCAACGGTGCCCGCAGTGCAAGAAGGTGTACGTGTCGCCCCGCGGCGCGTGCGCGGCTTGCGGCGTGCCCACCGACGAGGAGGTCGAGGTCAGCGACAAGGGAACGGTTACGACCTTCTGCGTCGTGAACGTCCCGTTCTACGACCAGAAGATGGAGATTCCCTACGTGTCGGCCACGATCCTGCTCGACGGCGCCGACATCGGCCTCATGCACCTCATCCAGGAGTGCCCGTCCGAGGACGTGCACATGGGCATGCGGGTCGAGGCGGTGTGGAAGCCGCCCGAGGAGCGCACCCCCAGCCTCGAGAGCATCAAGTACTTCCGACCGACGGGCGAGCCCGACGCCGACTACGAGTCGTACGGGGCCCACGTCTGACGATGATTGACGTCGCGGTCGTCTCGTTCGCGCAGTGGAGCGCGCGCGAGGAGCCCGCTCGCAACGAGGTCGAGATCCTCATCCCGGTGGTCGCCGAGGCCATCGAGCGCTCGGGTATCGGTCGCAAGGAGATCGGCTTCACCGTCTCCGGGTCGTGCGACTACCTTGCCGGCGCGCCGTTCGCCTTCGTGACCGGCCTCGACGCGGTGGGGGCGTGGCCGCCGATCCGCGAGTCGCACGTCGAGATGGACGGTGCGTGGGCGCTGTACGAGGCGTGGGTGCGGCTCCAGCACGGCGATATTGATTCCGCGCTCGTGTACTCGTTCGGAAAGTCGAGCCTCGGCGACCTGCCCATCGTGCTCAGCCAGCAGCTCGACCCGTATTACCAGGCGCCGCTATGGCTCGACTCGATCAGCGCCGCCGCCCTCCAGGCCCGCGCCTGGCTCAACGCCGGCCATGACGAGGGCGAGATGGCCGAGGTCGCGGCGCGCAGTCGCCGTGCCGCCAAGGACAACCCGAACGCGGTCGTCAGCGGGGACCAGAGTGCCGAGGCGCTGCTGCGCGAACCCTTCCTGGTGACGCCGCTACGCCGCCACGATTGCCCGCCGATCTCGGACGGCGCTGTCGCCGTCGTGCTCGCCGCCGGCGACCGCGCCCGCGAGGTGTGCGAGCGCCCGGCGTGGATCAGGGGCATCGACCACCGCATCGAGGCCCACGGCCTCGGCGTGCGTGAGCTCGCGACATCGGCGTCCGCCCGCCTCGCGGGCGAGCGCGCCGGGGTCGACGGCGTCGACGTGGCCGAGCTGCACGCCCCCTTCTCCCATCAGGAGCCGATCTTGCGCGACGCCCTGGGCCTGTCGAACGGGGTCGACGTCAATCCGTCGGGTGGCGCGCTCGCCGCCAACGTGGTGATGGGCGCGGGTCTGACCCGGATCGGCGAGGCCGCCTCACGCATCATGGACGGCCGCGCCGCACGGGCGGTCGCGCACGCCACCTCGGGACCGTGCCTGCAGCACAACCTGGTGTGTGTGCTGGCGGGGGACGCGACATGAGCGAGCTGTGCGCGGTCGTCGGGATCGGCCAGACCCACCACAAGTCGGCCCGGCCGGACGTCTCGATCGCCGGCCTGTGCCGCGAGGCCGCGACGCGTGCCCTCGACGACGCCGAGATGACCTGGACCGACATCGACGCGGTCGTCATCGGCAAGGCGCCCGACATGTTCGAGGGTGTGGTGATGCCGGAGATCTACCTGGCCGATGCCCTCGGCGCCGTGGGCAAGCCGATGATGCGGGTGCATACCGCCGGCAGCGTGGGCGGGTCGACTGCGCTGGTGGCCGCCGGCCTGCTGCAGGGCGGGATCCACGAACGCGTGCTCACGGTCGCGTTCGAGAAGCAGTCGGAGGCCGACGCGATGTGGGCTCTGTCACGGCCAATGCCGTTCGCGCCCCCCACGATGGCCGGCGCCGGCGGCTATTTCTCCCCGCTGATCCGTGCCTACATCCGCCGGTCGGATGCGCCGTCCAACATCGGGATCCTGGTGGCGGTGAAGGACCGGCTCAACGCGCTCAAGAACCCGTACGCCCACCTCCGCCTCGAGGACATCAGCATCGAGAAGGTGGAGGAATCCCCGATGCTGTGGGACCCGATCCGCTACCTCGAGACCTGTCCGTCCTCCGACGGTGCCTGCGCGATGGTGCTGACCAGCGAAGCCATCGGCTCACGCGCGGCCAAGCCGCCGGCGTGGGTGCTGGGCACGGCCATGCGCAGCGAGCCGACGATGTTCGCGGGGCGGGACGCGGTGAACCCGCAGGCGGGCAAGGACTGCGCCGCCGACGTGTTCGCTCAGGCCGGCATCACCAACCCGCGCGAGCAGATCGACTGCATCGAGATGTACGTGCCGTTCAGCTGGTACGAGCCGATGTGGCTCGAGAACCTCGGCTTTGTGCCCGACGGCGAAGGCTGGAAGATGACCGAGAAGGGCGCGACCGCGCTCGACGGCAAGCTGCCGGTGAACATGTCGGGCGGCGTACTGTCGACGAACCCGATCGGCGCGTCGGGCATGCTGCGCTTCGCCGAAGCCGCGCTC
This sequence comes from Actinomycetota bacterium, assembly GCA_013695115.1. GTDB lineage: Bacteria > Actinomycetota > Acidimicrobiia > IMCC26256 > JACDBD01 > JBPCMN01. The sequence goes on from JACDBD010000333.1 coordinate 2,664, forward strand.
CAGGTGCGGGGCCAGGCGGGCGAGCACCAGGTCGACGGCGCCCGCACCGCCCTCGGCCACGCCTACGGCGGCGGATCCCAGTTCTTCTCCATGTGGGTGGTCTCGGCCGACAAGCCCTAGAGGAGGGTGTTGAACAAGTGCGTTGCCCAAAGTCGCGCAACGCTCTGACCAGGGCGTTCATCTGTGGACAAGTCGCGCCGAGCGAATAAGTCAACAGGTTCCTAGGCGCGGCGCGCCAGCAT
>JACDBD010000382.1 GCA_013695115.1 Actinomycetota bacterium
CTCGAAGCCCGGTGGGCGGCCGTTCCGGGACGCAGCGACCTGCTCGGCCTGGGCGTGGCCGACCGCGACGACGAGGCCGTGTACCTCGACGCCGCGCTGCTCGGCGAGCCGTCCGTCCAGGACGCGCTGCGGGAGCTGCTCGGGCGGGACGGGCCACCGCTGGTCGCGCACCGGGCCAAGGACCTCATGCACGGCCTCCACGTCGATGTCCGGTCCCTGCACCAGGACACCGCGGTGATGGCGTACCTGCTCGACCCGGCCGAGGGGAACTACCGCCTCGACGACCTCGCACTCCGGTACCTGTCGCTCGAGGTGCGCTCGCCCGACGCGCCCGAGGAGTCAGGAATGCTCGACCTCGACGGTGAGTCGGGTGCCGACGACACGGGCCGGCGGGCGCTCGCCGTCCGGCGGCTGGCGGGGGTGCTGGCCGAGGCGCTCGAAGCTCGCGAGCTCACCGACCTCTATGAGCGGTTCGAACGGCCGCTCGTACGGGTGCTCGCGCGCATGGAAGAGGCGGGGGTCCGGATCGATCGCCGTTTCCTGGACGAGCTGCGCGGGGAGCTGAGCAAGAGCTGCGAAGACCTGATCGGGCGCATCCACGCCCACGGCGGGGAGGAGTTCAACGTCAACTCGACGCCGCAGCTGCGGCGGATCCTGTTCGAGAAGCTCGGGCTCGTGCCGGTCAAGAAGACCAAGACAGGCCCGTCCACCGACGCCGACTCCCTCCAGAAGATGGCGGCCGAGCACCCGATCGTCGAGGACCTGCTCCGGTACCGGGAGGTCGAGAAGCTTCGCAGCACGTATGCCGACGCGCTCCCGCCGCTGATCGGAGACGACGGCCGGATCCACGCCACCTTCAAGCAGACCGATACGACCACCGGGCGGATCTCCAGCGAGGCCCCCAACCTCCAGAACGTGCCGGTACGCACCGCCGACGGTCGGGAGATGCGCCGGGCGTTCGTCGCCGACGACGGTTGCGGTCTGCTCACCGCCGACTACTCGCAGATCGAGCTGCGGGTGCTCGCGCACCTGACCGACGACCCCGGGCTCGTCGACGCGTTCTCCCGCCGGGCCGACATCCACACGACGACCGCGGCCCGGGTGTTCGGGGTCGAGGAGTCGGACGTCGACGAGTTCCAGCGCCGGTTCGCCAAGGTCGTGAACTTCGGGCTCGCGTACGGGATGGAGGCCTACGGCCTCGGACAGCGTCTCGACATCCCCACCGACCAGGCGAAGGAGATCCTCGACAGCTACTTCGAGAGCTTCCCCAACGTGAAGGTGTTCATGGACGAGACGGTCCGGGAGGCCAAGCAGCGCGGCTACACGACCACCATCTTCGGCCGGCGGCGCCAGATCACCGAGCTGTCGTCCGACAACTTCCGCATCCGCCAGATGGGTGAGCGCATGGCCCAGAACGCGCCGGTGCAGGGGTCGGCCGCCGACATCTTCAAGCTCGCCATGATCGAGCTCGACCGTGCCCTGGAGGACGCCGGTCTCCGCTCGAGGATGGTCCTCACCGTGCACGACGAGCTCGTCCTCGAAGTGCCGCTCGAGGAACGCGAACGGGTGGAGGCGATCGTGCGCGAGGTCATGGAGTCGGTCTGCGAGTTGAAGGTCCCGCTCGAGGTCGACCTCGGCTTCGGCCCCAACTGGGCCGAGGCGAAGTAATTCGACGTCCTTGCGTCACCTATCCCGGATAGTTGTGGGTACGTGACGCCGAAACCCCCTCGACCGGACTGGTTCAACCCGATCGCCGCCTTCCTCGGGGCCGCCTACCTGCGCAACGCCTTCACCAAGGGCACCGAGCAGGAGGTCGAGTTCCTGGTCCACGCGCTCGGCCTCGAGCCCGGCCAGCGGGTGCTCGACGTCGGCTGCGGCCCGGGACGGCACGCGCTCGCCCTCGCCCGGCGCGGGATGGAGGTGGTCGGCGTCGACCTCTCACCCGACTTCGTGAAGCTCGCCCGGGAGGCCGCGACCGCCGAGGGGCTCCCCGCCGCGTTCGCGGTGCTCGACGTGCGTGACCTCGCCTACGACGGCGCGTTCGACGCCGCCATCTGCCTGTGCCAGGGCGGGTTCGGGCTCCTCGGCGGAGCCGACGACGCCGCCGTGATCGAGCGGATCGTGCGGGCGGCCGAACCGAACGGGGGTGTGGCGATCACCGCCTTCTCCTCCTACTTCGCGGTCCGGGGCCTCGAGGACCGCGAGGACTTCGACCCGGGAACGGGTGTCCTGCACGAGGTGGCGACGGTTCGAGACGAAGCGGGCGAGGAGCGCGACTTCGACGCCTGGACGACCTGCTTCACCGCCCGCGAGCTCACCCTGCTCGGTGAGGCTGCCGGCCTCCGCGTCGACGCCGTCCACGGCGTCACCCCCGGGCGGTACCGGGTCGCGCCGCCGGCGCTCGACCAGCCAGAAGTGCTGCTCCTCGGCCGCCGCCGGGCCTAGGGATCGAGGACGACGACCGGGATCTCCCGGTCGGTCTTCGTCTGGTAGTCGTCGTACGGCGGCCACACCTCAGCGGCGCGCGCCCACCACTCGTCCCGCTCGTCGCCGGTCACGACCCGGGCGCGCCGGTCGCTGACCGCGTCGCCGTCCTGGAGCGTGACCTCGGGGTCGGCGAGGAGGTTGAGGTACCAGACCGGATGCTTGGGTGCGCCGCCCAAGGACGCCACGACCGCATAGGCGCCGTCGTGCTCCACCCGCATCAGCGCGCTCTTGCGGAGCTTGCCGGTGCGGCGACCACGGGTGGTCAGGATCACGCACGGCTTGCCCTCGAGCGTGCCACCTTCGCGGCCCCCGGTCTCCTCGTACTGGCGGACGTGCTCGGCGACGAAGTCCCAGGGGCTGGGTTCGTACTCGCCCTCGATCGGCATCAGTCGCTCCTCCCGTCCTCGGACAGTCCCTACTACCACGCGGCGCCGTTCGACCTGTACGCTGGTTGACCGGCCTACGCGCGAGGTGCGCGCGAGGTCGAGGTCTGGTTCCCGAGGAGTCAATCAGTTGTCCGAGCAGGAAGCGGCGGAGGCGGTCGACAGCGCCACTGCCCCCGAGTCGAGTGAAGCAGCGCCGGCAGCAGCGGCTGCCACCGCCTTGAGTGGCGAGAGCGGCGCCCAGGACGGCACCGTCGTCCTCGACGACCTCGGCAGCCAATCGTTCTCTGATGCGGTTGACGAGACCATCGTCGCGTTCGACGACGGCGACATCGTCAAGGGCACGGTCGTCAAGATCGACAGCGACGAGGTTCTGCTCGACATCGGCTACAAGTCCGAAGGCGTCATCCCGTCGCGCGAGCTCTCGATCCGCAACGACGTCGACCCCGGCGAGATCGTCCAGCTCGACCAGGAGCTCGAGGCCCTCGTCCTCACGAAGGAGGACAAGGACGGCCGGCTCATCCTCTCCAAGAAGCGGGCTCAGTACGAGCGGGCCTGGGGCACGATCGAGGAGATCAAGGAGAAGGAAGGCGTCGTCGAGGGCCCGGTAATCGAGGTGGTCAAGGGCGGGCTCATTCTCGACATCGGGCTGCGGGGCTTCCTCCCCGCGTCGCTCGTCGACCTCCGTCGGGTGCGCGACCTGCACCCGTTCGTCGGCCGCACGCTCGAGTGCAAGATCATCGAGCTCGACAAGAACCGCAACAACGTCGTCCTCTCGCGCCGGGCCTACCTCGAGGAGACCCAGCGGGAGCAGCGCGACGAGTTCCTCACCAACCTCAAGCCGGGCGAGATCCGCAAGGGCGTGGTCTCCTCGGTCGTCAACTTCGGCGCCTTCGTCGACCTCGGCGGCATGGACGGGCTCGTCCACGTCTCCGAGCTGAGCTGGAAGCACGTCGACCACCCCAGCTCGGTGGTCCAGGTCGGCGACGAGGTCGAGGTCCAGGTCCTCGACGTCGATCTGAGCCGCGAGCGCATCTCGCTCTCGCTCAAGGCGACCCAGCAGGACCCGTGGCAGGAGTTCGCCAACTCCCACGAGGTCGGCGAGCTCGTCTACGGACGGGTCACCAAGCTGGTGCCGTTCGGAGCCTTCGTGCAGGTGGGTGACGGCATCGAGGGGCTCGTCCACATCTCGGAGATGGCGGCCCACCACGTCGAGGCGCCCGAGCAGGTCGTCACCCCCGGTGAGGAGCTGTGGGTGAAGATCATCGACATCGACCTCGACCGCCGTCGCATCTCGCTGTCGGTCAAGCAGGCGGCGGAAGGTGGGGTGGTCGCGGCCGAGTACCAGGAGCAGTTCGGCGAACACGCCTACGACGATCAGGGCAACTACATCGGCCCCGACTACACCGAGGGCGCGGCCGCACCGCCCGCGCCCGGGAACGTGCCGACGACCGACGAGGAGATCATCGTGGGCAGCGCCGCGGTGGCGGGGACCGTGGCAGCCGCGCCCGAGGTCGACGCCGCACCCGAGATCGAGCCCGCACCCGAGGTCGAGGCCGCGTCCGAGGTCGAGGCAGCGCCTCCGCCCGAGCCTGACGTCCCCGACGCCTGAGGCGATACGTAGCTTGCTCCTCGTCGGGCTGACCGGCGGGATCGGCGCCGGGAAGTCGACGGTCGCGGAACTGCTGACGGCCAAGGGCGCGGTCGTCGTCGACGCCGACGAGGTGGCCCGTGCCGTCGCCGAGCCGGGGCAGCCCGCGTTCGACGCGATCGTCGAGCGGTTCGGGCCGGAGGTCGTTACCGCCGACGGCACGATCGATCGTGCCGCCCTCGCCCGGGTGGCGTTCGCCGACGACCAGTCGCGTCAGGATCTCGAGGGCATCACCCACCCCGCGATCAATACCGAGTTCACCCGCCGAGTGGCCGAATCGCCCACCGATCGGGTCGTCGTGCTCGACGTTCCCCTCCTGGTGGAGTCGTCGAAGGCGCGGGAGCGGCCGTACGAGGCGGTGATCGTGGTCGAAGCTCCTCGCGATGTCCGTCTCGCCCGGCTGGAGGCCCGAGGCGTGCCCCGAGCGGATGCCGAGCGCCGCATGGCCGCCCAGGCCAGCGACGAGGACCGGCGGGCGGTCGCCACGCTCGTCGTGGACAACTCGGGCGACCGCGACGACCTCGCCCGTCAGATCGACGAGGTGTGGGCCGAGCTCGAGCGAATGCACCGCGAGAAGGGTTGACCGCACCTACTCGCGAGTAGGGTTCCGCCTTCGTCCGCGTAGAACCAGGAGCCCGCCCATGCGGCGTGCCAGCACGCTCACCACCACCGCCCTGCTGACTCTCGGACTCGCAACTGCCGCCTTCGCTGGTGTCGCCGCTGCCGGCGAGCTCAGCAAGAAGGAGTACAAGGCCGAGATCAACGATGTTTGCGTGAGCGCAAACGAGGACCTCGGCGTGGTCTTCGAGGAGGTCTTCGCCGACCTCGAGGAGGACGAGGAACCGTCGCCGGAGCAGCAGCAGGCCGCCGCCGACGACGCCCTCCCGATCTTCCGGCAGATGCTCGACGACATCGAGGACCTCGACGGCCCGAAGGCGCTGAAGAAGAAGGTCGACAAGCTCGTGGACGGGTACCGGGACGTCGCCGACGAGATCGAGGATGATCCCGAGATCGTCTTCAGCGCGGACGCCGAGGACCCATTCGTCAAGCTCGACAAGCAGGCGGCGAAGCTCGGCCTCGACGACTGCGTCCAGAGCGGCTGATCTCCGGGGGGTCGGCACCGGGCGTAACCGTCACACCCCGCCGGTACGATCGGGGGCGGTGCCGCCCCTCGAGCTCGTTACCGAACTGGAGCCTGCCGGCGACCAGCCGGCGGCCATCGAAGCGCTCGCGCGCGGGCTCGAACGGGGTGACCGTTACCAGACCCTGCTGGGCATCACCGGGTCGGGCAAATCGTTCACGATCGCGGGGGTGATCGCCCGGGCGCAGCGGCCGACGCTGCTGCTCGCGCCCAACAAGAGCCTGGCGGCCCAGCTCGCCAGCGAGTTGCGTGAGCTCTTCCCGAAGAACCGGGTCGAGTACTTCGTCTCGTACTACGACTACTACCAGCCCGAGGCGTACCTCCCCACGACCGACACGTACATCGAGAAGGACTCGTCGATCAACGACGAGATCGACCGCCTCCGCCACTCGGCCACGAGCGCGCTCATGTCCCGGCGGGACGTCGTGATCGTGGCGTCGGTGTCCTGCATCTACGGGCTCGGAGGTCCCGAGGAGTACGCCCGGCAGGGCTTGATCCTCGACGTGGGGGAGGAACGCGACCAGCGCTCGATCCTGGGCCGGCTCGTCGACCTCCAGTACGAGCGCAACGACTTCGACTTCGCCCGCAACAAGTTCCGGGTCCGAGGCGACACCATCGAGGTGTTCCCGGCGTACGAGGAACGGGCGGTGCGCATCTCGCTGTTCGGCGACGAGGTCGAGCGCATCGCATCGGTCGACCCGATGACCGGCGAGGTGGTCGAGGAGCTCGAGCGGCTGGTGCTCTTCCCGGCCTCCCACTACGTCACCTCCGAGGCCGGCATGAAGCGGGCTATCGCCCAGATCGAAATGGAGCTGAAGGACCGGCTGGCCTGGCTCGAAGAGCACGGCAAGCTGCTCGAGGCGCAACGGCTGCGGATACGCACCACCTACGACCTCGAGATGCTGCGCGAGATCGGTGTGTGCTCCGGCATCGAGAACTACTCCCGTCACCTCGACGGGCGCGCCCCCGGCGAGATGCCCTACACGCTCCTCGACTACTTCCCCGACGACTACCTCGTCGTGCTGGACGAGTCCCACGTCTCCGTGCCGCAGCTGCACGGTCAGTACGAGGGCGACCGGTCCCGCAAGGAGACCCTGGTCGAGCACGGGTTCCGGCTCCCGTCGGCGATGGACAACCGGCCGCTCCGCTTCGACGAGTTCACCGAGAAGGTCAACCAGCTCGTCTTCCTCTCGGCCACGCCGAGTCCCTACGAGATCGAGGTGTCGAACCAGGTCGTGGAGCAGATCGTGCGACCCACCGGCCTGGTCGACCCCGAGATCGTGGTGAAGCCGACCAAGGGCCAGATCGACGACCTCGTCGCCGAGATCAACGTCCGTGCCGAGCAGGACCAGCGAATCCTCGTGACCACCCTCACCAAGAAGATGGCCGAGGACCTCACCGACTACCTGATCGAGCTGGGCATGCGGGTCCGGTATCTGCACAGCGAGGTCGACACACTGGAGCGGATCGCGATCCTGCGCGACCTGCGGCTCGGTGAGTTCGACGTGCTCGTCGGCATCAACCTCCTGCGCGAGGGCCTCGACCTGCCCGAGGTCTCGCTGGTCGCGATCCTCGACGCCGACAAGGAGGGGTTCCTACGGTCGGAGACGTCGCTCATCCAGATGACGGGGCGCGCCGCCCGTAACGTCGACGGGTCGGTGATCATGTACGCCGACCAGGTCACCGATTCGATGCGGCGGGCGATCTCCGAGACCGGGCGGCGACGCAAGAAGCAGCTCGAGCACAACGCCGAGCAGGGCATCGACCCCCAGACCATCCGCAAGAAGGTCACCGACATCCTCGAGATGGTGCGCGCCCGTGAGGGCGAGGAGGTCACCGTCGGCGGGGGCGGTGGGCGCCGAGGCCGGGGCCGGGCCCGCCGTCAGGTCTCCGACTTCGCCGAGCTTCCCCGCGACGAGCTGGGCCGGCTCATCCAGAGCCTCCAGGAGGAGATGCACGAGGCGGCCAAGGAGCTGCGCTTCGAGGAGGCCGCCCGCCTGCGGGACGAGATCAACGATCTCAAGCGCGAGCTGCGCGAGGTGTCCTGAGGCGCGTTCGGGGTACGACCGCGGGGCAGCCGCCCGGAGAAGCCGAGCACTTCGTCGAACATCCGTTCGATCCGGGCCCGCGCCCGGTAGGATGAGCGCGTGGCGGAGACGCTCACAGTCCGCGGGGCGCGGGAGCACAACCTCAAGAACGTCGACCTGGAGCTGCCGCGCGACCGGCTGATCGTCTTCACCGGGATCTCGGGCTCGGGAAAGTCGTCGCTGGCGTTCGACACCATCTACGCCGAGGGCCAGCGCCGGTACGTCGAGTCGCTGTCGGCCTACGCGCGCCAGTTCCTCGGTCAGATGGACAAGCCCGACGTCGACTTCATCGAGGGCCTGTCGCCGGCGATCTCTATCGACCAGAAGTCGGCGTCGCGGAACCCGCGCTCGACCGTCGGGACCATCACCGAGGTGTACGACTACCTCCGCCTCCTCTACGCGCGCATCGGCATCCCGCACTGCCCGAACTGCGGCCGGGTGATCACGCGCCAGACGCCGCAGCAGATCGTCGACCGCGTCCTCCAGCTCCCCGACGACACCCGGTTCCAGGTGCTGGCCCCGGTCGTGCGGGGTCGCAAGGGGGAGTACGAGGGGCTGATGTCGGAGCTCGCCGGTCAGGGGTTCACCCGCGCCCGTATCGACGGCGAGGTGGTCGAGCTCGCCGACGTGGTCGGATCGGGGGCGGGCAAGTCCCGCCTGGCGCGCTACGAGCAGCACACGATCGAGGTCGTCGTCGACCGGCTCGTGCGCCGCTCGGGGATCGAGCGGCGCCTCACTGACTCGCTCGAGACCGCGCTGCGTCTGGCCGAGGGCGTCGCCGAGGTCGAGATCGTGCCGCGCCAAGAGGACCGCAAGACCGACGACGAGCCCGAGATCCTCACGTTCTCCGAGCATCTCGCCTGCACGCACTGTGGGCTGTCGTTCGAGGAGCTCGCCCCCCGCAACTTCTCGTTCAACTCGCCCTACGGCGCCTGCGACCGCTGCGACGGCCTCGGCATACGCTTCGAGGTCGATCCCGAGCTCGTGGTCAACGACGACGACCTGAGCCTGGCCGAGGGCGCGATCGCGCCGTGGTCCGGCTTCCGGAGCCAGTACTTCGACCGCGTGCTCTCGTCCCTGGCCGAGCAGTTCGGCTTCTCGGTCGACACCCCGTGGCGGAAGCTGCGCAAGCGCGACAAGCAGGCGGTGCTGTACGGGTCGGGCACCAAGGAGGTGCAGGTCTCGTACAAGAACCGGTACGGGCGGCGTCGTTCGTACAAGACCCGGTTCGAAGGTGTGATCCCGTGGCTCGAGCGACGCCACTCCGACAGCGAGAGCGACCGGGCGCGCGAGCAGATCGAGGGCTATATGCGCGAGGTGCCCTGCCCGGCGTGTGACGGCGCCCGCCTCCGCCCCGCGTCGCTGGCCGTCACCATCAACGACAAGAACATCTTCGAGGTCGGCGAGCTCTCGATCGCCAAGGCGGCGGTGTTCCTGGGCGGGCTGGAGCTGTCCGAGCGCGACCGGATCATCGCCGAGCAGGTGGTGAAGGAGGTCAACGAGCGCCTGCGGTTCCTCCTCGATGTCGGCCTCGACTACCTCACACTCAACCGGGCGTCGGGGACGCTCGCCGGAGGAGAGGCCCAACGCATCCGGCTGGCGTCCCAGATCGGGAGCGGGCTCGTCGGCGTGCTCTACGTGCTGGACGAGCCGTCGATCGGCCTGCACCAGCGCGACAACGG
>JACDBD010000141.1 GCA_013695115.1 Actinomycetota bacterium
GGACCGCGCACGCGCCCGCCGCGAGTGCGAGGACGAAGACGACCGCCCGCCGGGGCCCGTGCCCGCTCACGTTTTCTCCCCTGGTCGCGCTCGCTGCGGGCCGGGGTACCCGGCCCGCGACCGCTCGCCGCTCCCGCGCAATTCACGGGTCACGGCGGTGGCTGGCATCCCCTTGCTCATGCGCGAGCGCGGCGCATGCCGTACCGGGCGTAGCGCCAGAGGTGCTCGAGCGCGATCACCGCCCGGTTCGACGACGGGTAGCAGAGCCGGCCGGTGGCGCGTACGGTGCGGGGCCCGGCGTTGTCGGGGTCGGTGACCGCGAGCTCGGTGGCGGTCAGGACCGGCTTGCCCGTGGCCAGGGAGACGTCGGCGGCGGCCCGGGCGAAGCGCTCGTCCTGGCGCTCGTGGTACGCGACGATGCGTTCGAGCCCGTGGTCGGGAAAGAACGGGCCGGTGCGCATCAGGCGTGCCTGGTTCGACTGGATGCCCAGGCCGAGGTACACGACCGCGTCGATGTCGTCGTGACCGGCCGCCAGCTCGAGCACCTCCGGGATCGTGTCACGCGTCTCCGCGCCCGCCAGGTCGATGGGGTTGTTGCGACTCCAGCGCGGAGGAAGCTTCGCATCGATCACCGTCCGCAGGTCGTCAGGCAGGGGCGCGAGCTCGAGCTCGGAGCGCACGACCGCGTCGGCGGTCACGACACCCCAGCCGCCCGCGGTCGTGAGCACCGCCACCCGGGGCCCGCGCGGCAACGGTTGCGTGGCGAACGTGGCCGCGGCCTCGAAGGCCTCCTCGACCGAGCCTGCCAGCGTCACGCCCGCCTGACGGCACATCCCCTCGAAGACCCGCTCGTCACTGGCCAACGCCCCCGTGTGCGACGCCGCGGCGCGCTGGCCGCCTCCGGTGCGACCGCCCTTCAGCAGCACGAGCGGCTTGCGCTCCGCCACCCGCCGTACCTGCTCGTAGAACGCCCGCCCGTCGACGACACCCTCGACGTAGGCGAGCGCGACCGACGTCTCCGGGTCGGCCGCGTAGTACTCGAGGAAGTCGGGGACCGTGACGGCGGCGGCGTTGCCGGCCGAGACCGCGCGGCTGACGCCCACACCGGTCTGCACCGCGTAGTTCTGGAACGACGACACGAAGTTCCCCGACTGGCTCACGATCGCGATCCGCCCCCGCGGCGGGTACGGGGCCACGATCTGCGCGCACAGCGACACCGGCGTCGACACCACCCCCTGGCCGTTCGGGCCGACCAGCAGCATCCCCAGCTCCTCGGCCAGCTCGACCAGCTCACGCTCGGCCCGCCGGCCCTCCTCGCCGGCTTCGCCGTAGCCCGCCGACGTGACGAACGCCGCCCCCACGCCCTTCTTCGCGCACGCCCGCATCAGCTCGACGTTCGCCGCCGCCGGCGTGCACACGAACACCAGGTCGGCGGCGGACGCGGGGAGGTCGTCGATCGACGTGCACGCGGTCACGCCGAGGATCTCGCCGCCTTCCCGGTTGGTCGCGAACACCGCGCCGCCATACTCGTGGCGCAGGATGTTGTGCAGGGCGACGAACCCGAACTTCCCCGGGTGGGACGACGCCCCCGCCACGATCACCCCCCGGGGCTCGAACAGAGCGTCGAACCGATGGGAAGCGACCGCCGTCATTCGGCCACCTCGACCAGCGCGTCCACCGCCACCGGCCGGCCGTCCACCACGACGAGCGGGTTGACGTCCACCGCGACGACGGCCGGATCTGATTCCGCGAAGTGGGAAAGTCCGAGCAGAACCTCGCCGAGCGCGGCGCGCTCCACGGGGGGCTCGCCGCGGAACTCGCCCAGGATCGCCTGGGCGCCGAGCTCCTCGAGCATCTCGTCGACGTCGACGGGCTCGACCGGCACGAGCCGGAACGCTACGTCGCCGACCGCCTCCGCCAAGATCCCACCGAGGCCCACCATGACGCACCGGCCGAACTGGGGGTCGTCGTGGAGGCCGGCGATGAGCTCGCGGGTGCCACGCACCATCGGTGCGATGAGCAACTCCACCGGGCCGTCGGACGCGTCGACGGCGGCGAGCACATCAGCGGCCGCGCTGCGGACCGCGGTGGCGTCGGCCAGGCCCAGCCGCACCAGGCCCCGCTCGGTCTTGTGGGCGATCCCGGCGCCGCACGCCTTGACGACGACGGGATAGCCCAGCCCGTCGGCCGCGGCCACTGCCTCGTCGGGCGTTGCCGCCAGCCGTTCGTCGAGCACGGGCACGCCGTGCCCGGCGAGGACGCGTTTCGACTCGGCCTCCGACAGTGTCCGCGTCATCGGTGATCAGACCGCGGTGGTGCGGTCGCGCCAGAACTCGTCGCGCAGCACCCGCTTCAGGAGCTTCCCCGCGTCGGTGCGCGGGAGCTCGTCGCGGAGCTCGTAGCCGCGCGGTCGCTTGTACCCGGCCAGACGCGCGTCCACGAACTCACGCAGCTCGTCGAGATCGACGGAGTCACCCGGCTTGGGCTGCACGATCGCCCACACCCGCTCGCCCCACTCTTCGTCGGGGATGCCGAAGACCGCCGCGTCGAGCACCTCGGGATGGGCGTGGAGCACCGCTTCGATCTCGGCCGGGTAGATGTTCACGCCACCGGAGATGATCATGTCTTTCTTGCGGTCGCAGATATAGAGGTAGCCCTCGTCGTCGGCGTAGGCGACGTCACCCACCGACTTCCAGCCGCCGTCCTCGAGCTCGTCGAGCTGCTCGGACGTGTGGTGGTACCCGTCCATGGCGAGCCCGGTGCGGATGTAGAGCTCGCCCGGCTCGCCGGTCTCGGCGTCGGTGCCGTCATCCTTCACCAACCGGACCTCCACGCCGCCGTAGGTCTTGCCGCACGAGCCCGGCTTGCGCAGCTGGTCCTCGGGTTTGAGCACGGTGACGATCCCGAGTTCGGTCGAGCCGTACACCTCGTAGAGGAAGCCGTCGCCGAGCTTCTCGACGACCTCCTGCTTGAGCGCGTACGGCACCGGGGCGGCGTTGGCGATGAGGCAGCGCATCGACGACAGGTCGGCCCGCTCGAGCGCATCGGCCGGCAGGTTCACGATCCGCTTGAGCTGGGTCGGCGCCGAGAACGTGTTGGTCACCCGGTACTCCTCGACCAGGTGCAGCCAGGCGCCGGCGTCGAACTTGCGAAGCAGCACGATCGGGTTGCCGAGCGTGTGGCTCAGCGACGCGAACGCCAACGGCCCCGAGTGGTACAGCGGTCCCGTCGTGAGGTGGACGTCGCCACCGGGCATCAGGCCCAGCTCGCCCAGCAGCGCGATCACGATGACCGGATCGGTCGTGGTGCGCAGCGCACCCTTGGGCTTGCCGGTCGTGCCCGACGTGTACAGCATCTGCGCGCCGACGCTCGACGCGTCGTCGTCGATCACGGGCTCGTCGTCGGGCTGGTCCGCGACGACCTCGTCCCACGACTCGCAGCCCTGAGGCACCTCACCGCCGAAGACCACCACTGCCCGCACCTTGGGTAGACATTCGCGGATCTCGGCGACGAGTGGTGCCTGCTCGGCGTCGACGACGACGAGAGTGGCGCCGGAGTTGTCGATCACGTACTGCATCTCCTCGGCGTTGAACCGGTACGAGAGCGGGACCGCCACCAGGCCGGCCTTGCGGGCCGCGTGGATGGTCACCAGCACCTCGACCGAGTTGGGCCCGCACCACACGAGCCGCTCGCCCGCCCGCATACCGAACCTCCCCCTCAGGACGTGCGCCGTGCGGTTCACCTCCGCGTCGAGCTCGGCGAACGTCAGCGTGCGTGGCCGGGCTCCACTCGCGCGGTCCACGATGACCGCGGGTCGCTCCGGTTTGGCTTCGGCGTGGAGCCGGAGCGGGTCAGGCGCGCGTGCCATCGCAGAGTTCCCCTCTGAGCAGCCGAAACGCGCCATAGCCTACCGTCGTGCCTCGCCCGCTCCCCGTCCGCGGCGTCGTCGAAGGCTTCTACGGACCACCGTGGACACCCGACGCGCGCCTCGGGTTGATCGAGTTCATCGCCGAACGCGCCATGAACGCCTACGTCTACGCGCCCAAGAGCGACCCGAAACACCGCGACCGATGGCGCGAGCCGTACGACGAGCACGAAGCCGGTCATTTCCACCGGCTGGCCGAGCGCGCTGCCAGCGGCGGCGTGCGGTTCGGCTTCGCCATCTCGCCGGGGCTCGACATCGACTACACGCATGCGGGCGACCGCGACACGCTGCTGACCAAGCTGGTCCCGCTGCTCGACGTGGGCGTGGACTGGTTCGTGCTCGCACTGGATGACATCCCGCCGCGCCCCGGGCTCGCGGTCGACCAGGCCGGTCTGGCGAGCTGGCTCCTCGACGCGCTTCGCTCGCGCGCGGTCGGCGCCCGGCTCACGCTCGTTCCGACCGAGTACGTCGGCGTCCGACCAACCCCGTACCTGCGCGAGCTCGCCGAACGCCTGCCGGCTGAGATCGAGGACGTGATGTGGACCGGGGCCACCGTCTGCTCCCCCACGATCGACGCGGGTCAGGCGCGCTCGTGGGCCGACGCCCTGGGCGGACGACACCCGCTGCTGTGGGACAACTACCCCGTCAACGACGGCACCATGGAGCGGGCTCTCCACCTCGGCCCGTACCGGGGGCGCCCACCCGAGCTCTCCGACGAGCTCGCGGGCGTGCTGTGCAACCCGATGCTCCAGCCCTACGCGTCGCGCGTCGCGCTCGCCACCGCCGCCGACTACCTCGCCGATCCGGCCCGCTACGACCCGGCGGAGTCGTGGGCGCGCGCCATCACCGAAGTGGGCGGCACCCACGCCGCCCCGCTCGGGGCACTCGCGGCCGCGTGCGAGGACGGTCCGCTCCACGCGCCGGAGGAGTTGCAGGCCCACCGGATCGTGACCGCGATCGCCGCCGGCACCGATGGCGGTGACGACGCCGCTCTCGCCGCCGCCCGTGACCACTTCACCGCGGTGAAGCAGGCGGCGAAGGCGTGGGCCGACGCCCCCGACGACCCGCTCGGCTGCGAGCTCGAACCGTGGCTGCGGCAGGGCCGGGCCGAAGCCGCCGCCGCCCTCGCTGCGGTCGGGCTGCTCGAGCACCTGGCATCGGCTGAGCCCGAGACCGACGCCTCGTTGCTCCATGTCTTCGCGGTGGTATTCGCATGGAACGCGGCCCGCGCCGGCGACCGGACCGTGTTCGGTCCCCGCTTCGCCGTCTACCCGGCTGTGGTCCAGCTCGCCGACGGAAGCGCCGGTCTCGACGTCGGCCTCGCGGTCAGCGAGAACCGCAACGCCGTCGACCGCCTGTGTCGGCTCGCGCTGGACGCGTACCGCCGCCGGACCGAGCGACCCCGGGCCGGGGGTCTCAGGTAGGCCCGTGCTGTCGATCGTCATGCCCGCCCACAACGAGACCGAGATGCTCGAGTCGTCGGTGCGCGAGGTGACGAGCGGGCTGCGGTCGGCGGGACGACCCTTCGAGCTCCTCGTGGTCGAGAACGGCTCGTCCGACACGACCCTGGAGATCGCGCGGCAACTCGCCGCCGAGCTCCCCGAGGTCGAGGTCGACACCTTGCCCCGACCCGACTACGGCAAGGCCCTGCGCGCCGGCCTCCTCGCAGCGCGTGGTGTCGTCGTGGTGACGTTCGACGTCGACTACTACGACCTCGACTTCCTCGCCGACGCCCTCGACCGGCTCGAACGCGCCGGCGACCCGGCCGACATCGTCGTGGCGTCGAAACGGGCCGCGGGCGCGCACGACCGGCGGCCCTGGCCCCGGCGGCTCGTCACCGCCGGCTTCGGCGGGCTGCTCCGACTCGGCTTCGGGCTGCGCGTCACCGACACGCACGGGATGAAGGTGCTTCGCCGCGCCGCGGTCGAGCCACTGGCGCGCCGCTGCCGCTTCGACGCCGACCTCTTCGACACGGAGCTGGTCCTGCGAGCCGAACGCGCCGGGCTCGTGGCCGTGGAGCTTCCCGTCGCGGTCGACGAGCGGCGGCCGCCCCGCACCCCCATCTGGCGGCGGGTCCCCCGTACGCTCGTCGGACTGGTGCGGCTGCGGGTGGCGCTTTGGCGCGACCGCGAGCCGCGGTGACGACGACGGTCGCGGCGACGCTGTGCCGCCCGAGCCCTCCCGAGGCGGGTTGGCTCGTCATCGACGACGGCGTGGTGGTCGACGTCGGATCGGGAACAGTCGGCGCGGGCGCGGGCGTGGTCGACCTCGGCGACGCGTTGCTCGTACCCGGCTTCCTCGACCTCCAAGTAAACGGCGTCGGCGACGTCGACTTCGCCCACGCCGATGGCCCCGCCTGGCAACGAGCGCGCGCCGCGCTTCTGCACGTGGGCACGACCGGCTTCTGCCCGACGCTCGTGACCGCGCCGCTCGACTCGTACGAGCCGGTGCTGACTCGGGTGGCCTCCGTGCGCGCGGCCGGACACGACGGCGCCGCGATTCTCGGCGTCCACCTCGAGGGACCGTTCCTGGGAGCCGCCCCCGGTGCCCATCCCGTCGACCTGCTGCGCCCCGCGGACCCCGCATGGCTCGCTCGCCTGCTCGACACCCACCCCGGGCTCGTGACAGTCGTGACGCTCGCGCCGGAGGCCGATCGCGACCTGGCCGCCACCCGGCTGCTCGCGCGCCGGGGCGTGGTCGTCGCGCTCGGTCACTCCACCGCGTCGTACGACGACGCGGTCGCCGCCGCCGACGCCGGGGCGTCGGTCGTGACCCACCTCTTCAACGCGATGGGCCCGTTCCACCAGCGGGAGCCGGGCCTCATCGGGGCGGCCCTGAGCGACCCGCGACTGACTCCGACGCTGATTGCCGACCTCGTCCACGTGCACCCGGCGGCGCTGCGGCTGGCGACCGCCGCCAAACGGTCGCTCGCGCTCGTCACCGACGCGGTCGCGGTAGGCGCAGCCACGGCCGACACCGCGAGCCCCGACCGCGACGGCGTCCCCCGACTGCCCGACGGCACCCTGGTGGGCTCGAGGCTGACCCTCGACCGGGCGGTCCGCAACGTGGTCGGCCTCGGCGTCCCCGTGGAGCGCGCGGTGGAGATGGCAACGACGGTGCCGGCCGACGTCCTGGAGCTGACTGACCGGGGCCGGCTCGCCCCCGGCCGGCGCGCCGACTTCGTCGCGCTCGACCCCACGACACTGGCGGTGCGGAGTGTCTGGCTCGATGGCCAGCGGGTGGTCGGCTAGTCCAACTCCACCTCGGCGCGGACTCGGTTGCCGGGAAGCACGCGGAACGGGAACGGCAGCAGGCGGTGGTGGTCGCGGTCCCAGAACTTGTGCGGGTGCGACTCCGGCAGCTTGCAGAGCACGTGGACGGACACCCCGTCGACGTCACCGGGGTTGCGCACCCGGTGGTGCATCTCGTCCGGCGGGAGCAGCCGGGAGATCGTGCCGGGCTCGTGCACGGTGCGCTCGAGCTCCTCGAGGACGACCTCGTCGTCGCCGGTGCCGCCGTCCACCCGACGGAAGCGCGTCTCCTCGTCGAGCCCGGCGACGTACCCGATGATCCCCCAGCATCCGTGCTCGTGGATGCCGCTACTCGTGCCGGGCGGGAACACCACCGACAGGATGTGGAACCGCTCGCGCGCGTCGGCGTGCAGGAGGTGGCCGATCGCGCCGCCGTCCGTGTTCGGAGCGCGGGCGTCGTCCGGTAGTTCGTCCGCCCGTTCGAGAAACCGCTCCATCGCCGGCCAGAGCTCGGCGATCGCGGCCGCCTCGTCGATCTCCGGACCGTCGGGCTGACCGTCGAGCACGGCCTCGACCGATCCGGCGAGCTCGGAAACCGCGTCCTGCACGTGTCGAAGCCTACGTGCCGACCGGCACCGGGTCACCAGGGCGGCCGGTAAGGTCGAGTGATGGACATCGTGGCGGCGCTCTTCGTCGAGAAGTTCGACATGCGCCAGATCCCCGGCCCCTCGACCCGATTCGACATCGGCGGCGCGTACTTCTCGGCTCCCGTCGCCGAGTTCCCGGCCCAGCTCAACCC
>JACDBD010000407.1 GCA_013695115.1 Actinomycetota bacterium
AACCAACAGATCGGCGCTCGATTGGGAAGCGCCCGCCCGCCAGTCGGGAGTGCACGAGCTCGAAGCCGGCGATGAACAGCAGCGCGCCGGAGAACGCGGCGTCGTGGACGAACTCGACGCCACCGCCCTCCCAGCCGTGGTACGCGACGCTGCCGATACCGACGAGCACGACCAGCAACCCGAACACCCGGGCCGCCCACGTTGGGAACCGGGCCCCGATCCACACCCCAATGACGATGTAGGCGAGCGCCGACAGCGTGTTCACCGGCTGGGCGAGGAGCCCGTCGCCCACGCGCTCGCAGTCGGACGCGCCCGTCGCGAGGAGGAGGCCAAGCCCTTCCGTCACACCCACGCCTGTCGATATCCTTGGTGCGATTTCCCCCTGCTCGTCATCCGACTGCAGGAGGGATAATGATCATCGATGATCGCGTCCGTCGCCAGATGTACCAGGACCTCGAGCAGGCCATCGGCGCCCGGTCGGCGGAGGCCCTGATGGCCCATCTGCCTCCGGTCGGCTGGGCCGACGTCGCCACGAAACGCGACCTCGACGCGCTCCGCGGCGAGCTCCGGGCTGAGGTGGCGAACTTGGGCCGCACCGTGATCTTCACGAACATCGCCTGCATGATCGGGGTGGGCGGCCTTGTGCTCGCCGCCGCCCAGCTCGCCTGAACCCGACTCAACGGTCGACGCCGAGGACCACCGCGCTGGTCGGGACCATCGTCCCCGCGGTGACGAGCACGTGCTCGACCCCGTCGACCTGGTTCACCGACGTACCCCGCACCTGGCGCACGCCCTCCGCAATGCCGTTCATGCCGTGGATGTACGCCTCGCCGAGCTGGCCGCCGTGGGTGTTGATCGGGAGCTTGCCGCCGAGCTCGATGGTGCCGTCGCGCACGAAGTCTTTGGCTTCGCCCCGCGCGCAGAAGCCGAACTCCTCGAGCTGGGGGAAGACGAGCGGGGTGAAATGGTCGTAGATGATCGCGGTCTGCATGTCGTCGGGGCCGAGACCGGTGGTGTTCCAGAGCTGACGCGCGACCAGGCCCATCTCGGGCAGCCCGGTGATGCGCTCGCGGTAGTAGCTGGTCATCATGTCCTGGTCCTCGCCCGCCCCCTGGGCCGCCGACCGGATCACTGCCGGCGGATTGGGAAGATCGCGGGCGCGCTCAAGCGAGGTGACGACGAGCGCCTGGGCGCCGTCGCTCTCCTGACAGCAGTCGAGCAGGTGCAGTGGCTCGACGATCCAGCGCGACGCCTGGTGCTCGTCGAGCGTGATCGGCTTGCCGTAGAACCAGGCCTTGGGGTTGGTGGCGGCGTGCTTGCGGTCCGCCACCGCTACGCGCCCGAAATCCTCGCTCGTCGCCCCGTACTCGTGCATGTAGCGCGTCGCGAACATCGCTACCCACTGCGCCGGGGTCAGCAGTCCGAACGGCGCGTACCAGGAAAAGTGCGCTTGGTCGGCGGTGGTGACCGGCGGGCGGTCGTGATCCGCAACCCCCAGAACTCGGAGTCGTTGGTCCTGCACGCCGGCGCCGAAGCGCCGCCCCGACCGCTCGTTGAACGCCCGGTAGCAGACGACGTAGTCGGCAACGCCGGCGTTCACGGCCAGCACCGCCTGCTGCACGGTGCCGCACGCGGCGCCGCCGCCGTGGTGGATCCGGGAGAAGAAGGAGAGCTCGCCGATGCCGAGGTTGCGGGCGATCTCGATCTCGGGATTGGTGTCCGCGGTGTACGTGACCATCCCGTCGATCTGGCTGGGCTCGAGGCTGGCGTCGGCGATGGCGGCTTCGACGGCTTCGCACGCGAGGCGGAGCTCGGAGCGACCCGATTCCTTCGAGAACTCGGTGGCGCCGATGCCGACGACCGCGGCCGCGTCGCGCAGCTCGTTTCTCTCGCTCATGGCAACTCGAGCGTGACCGTGCCGGTCACGTGGTCGCCGAGTTTGTTCGCGCCCCGCACCTCGACCTCGACCACGCCGTCGTCCTTCTTGGCGATCTTGCCGGTCATGGTCATGGTGTCGCCCGGGTAGTTCGGAGCGCCCAGGCGGATGTTCACGCGCTTGAGGACGGCGTCGGGCCCGGCCCAGTCGGTGATGAACCGTCCGACGAAGCCGTTGGTCGAGAGGATATTCATGAAGATGTCGGGCGAGCCCCGCTCCTGGGCCAGGCCGGGGTCATGGTGCACGTCCTGGTAGTCGCGCGACGCGATGGCGGTCGAGACGATCAGGGTGCGGGTGAGGGGGATGGCGAGCTCGGGGAGCTGGTCGCCGACGTCCACGTCGTCATACCGGAGAGAGGTGGTCGCGGTCATGCCGGTGTGTAGTCCTTGAGCGTGCGTCCGAGCCGGGCCAGCTGGGCGCTGGCGCCGCCCAGCGTCACCTCGATCTGCTTGCCCCAGAGGAAGTAGCGGTGCACCGGGTAGTCGACGTCCGCGCCCATCCCCCCGTGGAGGTGCTGGGTGATGTGGACGACCCGCTGGCCGCCCTCGGCCGCCCACCACTTCGCCACCATCACCTCACGGGTCGCGTCGAGGCCGGCGGTCAGCCGCCACGCCGCCTGCCAGAGGGTCACGCGCATGGCTTCGGTGTCGATGTAGGCGTCGGCGGCCTTGAGGGCGACGCCCTGGAAGGTGGACAGGGGCCGGCCGAACTGCTGGCGCTGCGACGTGTAGTCGGCGGCCAGCCGCAGCGCGCCCTCGGCTACGCCGACCTGGAGCGCGCCCAGACCGACGAGGGCGCGGTCGACCATGCCCGTGAGGATGCGGGAGCCATCGGCGACGTCGCCCAGCGGCTCGGCGGGCGCGCCGGCGAACGTGAGGTGCGCGACCCGTGACCGGTCGGTGGTCTCGGCGACGACGCGCTCGATGCCGGATCCGGTCGGGTCGACGAGAAACACGCCGACCTCGTCCTCTCCGATCGACGCGGGGATGAGGACGCGGGTCGCCACGTGCGCTGCGGGCACGCTGGGCTTGGCCCCGTCGAGTCGCCACCCGTCGCCATCGCGGGTCGCGGTGACGGACGGGCGGAACGGGTCGTTGGCGCCGGGCTCGGCGAGCGCGGCGGTGAGGATGAGGTCGCCGCTGGCGACGCCGGGCAGCCACTCCTGCTGCTGGGCAGGGGTTCCGTGTTCGGCGATCGGCAGCGCGCCGAGTACGACCGTGGGCCACAAGGGAACCGGGGCGACGTGCCGGCCCTGCTGCTCGAGGAGGAGGCACAGCTCGATCAAACCGAGGCCGTTGCCGCCGAGCTCCTCGGAGACGGCGAGGGCGAGCAGCCCCGCGTCAGCGAGCGCGCGCCACAGCTCCCGGTCGATCCGCTCGTTACTGCGCTCGATCTCCCTGACCCGCTCGACCGACGCGTGGCCGGCGAAGACCTGGCCGGCGAGTTGCTCGACCGTCTCCTGCTCCTCCGACAACGAGAAGTCCATCTCTATTGCTCCGCTCGCTGCGGGCCGGGCCATCCCTCATCGGGTTGGCCGGCCCGCGGGCGCTCGCTCCGCACTGGGTGGAAGGCGGGCAGCGTGAGGTCGGGGTCGTGCTCGATCCATTCGACTTCGACCGGCATACCGACCCGCACGTCGGCAGCATCGACGCCGACCAGGTTCGCGACCAGGCGGGTCCCCTCGTCGAGCTCGATGAGCCCGATCGGCAGCGGGTAGTCGAATGCCGGCACCTGCGGGTAGTGGTTCACGACGTAGCTGTATACGGTGCCGCGCCCGCCGGCTTCGACCGCGTCCCACTCGTACGACCGGCACTTCGCGCACACGGGTCGGGGTGGGTGGCGCAGCTCCTGGCACTGCGTGCACCGCTGGATGAGGAGCCGGTGCTCCTTGGCTCCCGCGAACCAGAAGGCGTTGTCCTGCGTGAGCGCGGGTCGGGGCCGCTTGGGGCGGGGCTTCGACCCGTCGCCGTCCTGCGTCGCGCCCCGTCCGGTCCCCGGCTTGAACTTCAGGATGCGGAACCGCATCGTGCCGACGAGCTCGCCGTCCTCGGTTCGGTACTCGACCCGGGTGGTCACGAAGTGCCCCACGCCGAGGCCGGTGGCCTTCTCGTCGGAGACCGCCTCGATGATCGTGCTCGTCGACAGGTGATCACCGAGGTGGAGGTAGCGGTGGTACTCCTGCTCGCAGTTCGTCGCCACCACCGACGTGAACCCGGCCGAGTCGAGCAGGTTCATCAGCTCGTCGCGGGGGTTGCCGCCATCGGTGGGCCGAGGGCGGACGCCCCGCATGACCCAGGCCTGGAGCATCACCGGCGGCGGGACGATCTGGCCGTGCACCGAGTTCGCGGCGGCGTCGGCGTCGACGTAGACCGGGTTGTCGTCGCCGATGGCCTCGACCCAGTGGCGGATCATCGGCTGGTTGACCGGGTCGGCGCCGCGCTCGGGCCCGCCGGCCTCCTTGCCCTCGAACGACTTGAGCTGGGCGACGAAGTCGGTCGCGTCGGCAGTCGTGGTCATCGGGCCTGTCGGGCCATGCCGAGACCGGCGGTGGCGACGATCTCGCGCTGGATCTCGTTCACGCCGCCGCCGAACGTGTTGATCTGCGCCGCCCGCCCGGCCCGCTCGAGGTCACCGTGGAGCACCGCGCCGGGCGAGCCCTCGGTCAGGTAGCCGGCGGCGCCGACGATCCCGAGGAGCGTGCGGTACACGTCGACGAGCGTCTCGGTGCCGTACACCTTCACCGCCGACGAGTCGGCGGGCGCGAGCGTCTCGGTCGCGACCGCGCTCGCCATCCGCCAGTTCAGGAGCTTCATCGCCTCGAGTCGCGCGTGGGTGCGGGCCAGGTCCATCTGCACCCACGGGAGGTCGATCATCACCCCGCCCTCGCCGGAGTCGGTGTCGCGGCACCACTCGAGCACCTCGCCCCAGAGCCGGTGCGCGAGCCCGCCCATCGCCGCCAGCCCGACCCGCTCGTGGTTGAGCTGGGTGGTGATGAGCCGCCAACCCGCGTTCACCTTGCCGACAACATTGTCCTTGGGCGCACGGACGTCGTCGTAGTACGTCGCGGTGGTGACGTTGCCACCGACGGTGACGATGGGCGTCCACTTGAACCCGTCCGACGAGGTGGGCACGACGATGATCGAGATGCCCTTGTGCTTGGGCGCGTCGGCGTCGGTGCGACACGCCAGCCAGACGTAGTCGGCCTGGTTGGCGCCGCTGGTGAACACCTTGTTGCCGTTGATGACCCACTCGTCGCCGTCGAGCACCGCGCGCGTGCGCAGCGACGCCAGGTCGGTGCCGGCCTCGGGCTCGGTGTAGCCGATGGCGAAGTTGATCTCGCCGGCGAGGATGCCGGGGAGGAAGAACGCCTTCTGCTCGTCGGAGCCGAAGCGCATGATCGTCGGCCCGACGGTGTTGAGGGTCACGAACGGGAACGGCGCGCCCGCCCGCTGGACCTCGTCGAAGAAGACGAACTGGTCGGTGGCGGGGCGGCCCTGGCCGCCGAACTCCTCGGGCCAGCCGACACCGAGCCAGCCGTCCTTCCCCATGCGGCGCAGGAGCGAGTGGAACAGCTCGCCGCCCTCGCCCGGCTGCCCGAGCTCGTCCCGCACCTCGGGAGTCAGCAGCGCGGCGAAGTACTCGCGCAGCTCCTTGCGCAAGGCCTGCTGTTCGGGGGTGTACTCGAGAAACATAGAACGAGTTCTAAATCTAATGCAGCGTCGCCGGAGGCGCCGCGGGCCCTACGTTTGCCCGATCGCAGAGCCCGAGTTCGACATCGAGGCGGTCGTCGCCGAGACGATCGAGTTCGTCACCGTCCGCCCCGACGGCGACGCCTGGGTCGGCGACGCCCCCGACTGGTGGGGCACGCAGCTCTTCGGCGGGTTCATCCTCGGCCAGGCCACCTACGCCGCGACCCGCGTCGCGCCGGAGGGAAGGCGCATCCACTCGCTGCACGGCTACTTCCTGCGGCCGATCATGGCGGGCGCGCAGCTGTCGTACCGGATCGCCCCGGTGCGGGAGGGACGCACGTTCTCCATCCACCGGCTCGAGGCGAGCCAGCAGGGCAAGCCGGTGTTCACGATGACGTACTCGTTCACGGCCGACACCGAGGGGTACGAGTACGAGCTGCCGATGGCCGACGTTCCCCCGCCCGACGATCTGGAGACAGGGTTCGGGCCCGGCGGTCCCTGGGAGGGCGCCTGGCTGGGGCCCACGCCGCCGGAGCCGGACGGCACCATGCGCTCGACCCACCGGGCCTGGAATCGGATCGGCACGCCACTGCCGGACGATCGCCACCTGCACGCCGCGCTCATCGCCTTCGCCACCGACACCACTGGCACCGGCGGCCGCCCTCTCCATCTCGACGGTGACGTCCGCGGGATGATCAGCATCGACCACGCCGCCTGGTTCCATCGCACGCTGCGCGCCGACGACTGGCACTTCTACGACGTGCACTCCCTGGTCAACACCGGCGGACGCGGACTCTTGCGCGGCACGCTGTACGGCCCCGACCGGCACGTCGCGGTGTCGGTTGCGCAGGAGATGCTGCTCCGCCCGTACGAGTCCTTCCCTGATTGAGGCCTGGGGAGTACCGGTTCAGGTCGACTGGATGAACGACTTGACCACCGCGACGTAGGCGTCGGGGTGGGTGAGCTGGGGCACGTGGCCCGCGCCCGCGAACGTGTGACGGTGGGCGGCGGGCAAGGCCCGGGCGAGTCGCTCGATGATCGGAGCAAACATCGGCGGACTTTGGTTGCCGTGGCTCAGGAGTACCGGAGACGACACCGCCCCGAGCGCCCCGAGGTCGATCATGAGGGCGTCGGGATCATTCAACTCGCCGAGAAACGTCGGGGCGTGCCGGACGAACATCTCTTGCATCGGAGGCGGGATCTCCGACCACATGCCGGGCCCCAGCGCGACGGTCTCGACGAACTGTTCCGCGCCGGTGGCGTGGGCGCCCGCTTCGAGGAGCTGACGCACCGCTTCGATGGACTCGGCCGACGTCTCGAGGATCGCCTTGGCTTCGGGATCATCGGCGAGCAGCGGCAAGAACGGCGGCTCGTGACCCGCGGTCCGCCGCACGAGCTCAGGCCGTTCAACCGTCAGGCGCAGCGCGATGCAGGCACCGTACGAGTTGGCGACAATGTTCGCCGGCGCGATTCCGAGCTTCTCGATCAGCGCCACGAGGTCGGCGACGTCATCGTGCACCGTGCCGTCCTCGGGTGGACCGCTGCTCCGCCCGTGCCCGCGGCGGTCGTACGTGACGACGCCGAAGGACTCGGCGAAACCAGGCACCACGAAGCCCCAGGTCTCGCCCTCGCCCCAGGAGCCGTGGACCAGCACCAGCGGCTCCCCTCGGCCCATCTCTTCGTAGCTGAGCGGCGTCCCGTTGATGTCCTCGACCGGCACGATCGTCCCCCTTTCTCGACGTTCGACAACTCCTAGTCGAGCGCGGTCTTGACTTGGGCGAGGTCGTCGGCGGCGAACACCAGCCGGGTGCTCGTCGCCATGTAGGCAAGGGTGAGGTTCACGCCGGCGTCGCCGAGCTTGCGGCTCACCTCGCCGAGGACCCCCGGGGTGTCTTCCACGTCGACCACCGCCACTTCCTGCTCGGAGGCGATTTCGATGCCCGCCGCCGTCAGTGCGTCGAACGCAGGCGTGGGGTCGTCGACCAGCACGTGGATCTCGGCCTGTCCCCCACCACTGGTCACGGCGCAGAAGCCCTCGATGTTGACGCCGGCCTCGCCGAGGACCTGGCCGAGTCTCGCCAACTCGCCCGGTTGGTCGTCGAGGTGGATGGCGAGGTCCGACGCCATGACGCCAGTCTCGCGCCTCAGATCGCGTCCAACACGTGGGCTCGACCGTTGGCGACGAACTCCTTGCGGATGGCCTCGGCGTCGGCGGCTTCCAGCCGGCGGTACCTCGCGTCCTCGGCGCGGATCCACACCAGGTCATTGGTCTCCCACCGCTCGGACCGCACCGGCTGCTTGTTCACCTTGTTGTTGGCGGTGAGCGGCATCCGCTCGACGACGCGGATGTAGCGCGGCGCCCACTTCGTGCCGAGGTCGGGTTGATCGGCGAGGAACGCCGCGAACGCGTCGGGATCGAACTCGGTTCCCGGCGTCAGCTCGAGCGCGGCCATGACCTGGTCGCCGGTGCGGGTGTCGGGCACCGGGTACACCGCCACCATCACCGCTCCGGGCAGACGTGACAGGATCCGCTCGATCGGAGCGGCGGCAAAGTTCTCGCTGTCGACGCGCAGGCGGTCGGAGCTACGGCCGGCGAAGTAGAACCAGCCGTCCTCGTCGCGATAGCCGAGGTCACCGCTCCAGAACCACCCGTCGCGCAACCGCTCGGCGTCGGCCTCGGGGTTGTTGTAGTAACCCTCGAACCGCGCCCCCGTGTCGCGGCGGACGAGCTCGCCGATCGACTCGTCGCCATTCAACAGGCGCCCGGTAGCCGTATCGAAACGCGCCCGGGGGCACTCGCGCCCGGTGTCGGGGTCGATCACCGCGACATCGGCGTTCTCAGCCGGGCGGGGCTTGCCCAACGCCTGCTCCGGACAGCCCGGCAGCCGCACGAGCGCGATCGCCCCCTCGCTCGAGCCGTAGTTCTCGATGAGCTTGCACCCGAAGCGGGCCTCGAAGCGCTCGCGATCGAGCGCCGACGCCTCGGTCCCGAAGCCGAGCTTCAAGTCGTTGTCGGCGTCGTGGGGTGTCTCGGGCGTGGCGAGGATGTACGACAGCGCCCGACCGACGTAGTTGAAGTAGGTGGCGCGGTAGCGGCGGATGTCGGGAAGGAAGCCCGATGCCGAGAACTTCCGCCGCAGCGCAACCGTCGCCCCGGCGGCCACTGCTTCGGTCCAGTTGGCCATGAGCGCGTTGCCGTGGAAGAGCGGCATCGACTGGTAGCAGACGCTGTCTCGAGTGATGCCGAACGCGGGCGCGCTCACGATGCCGGCAGCAGCGAGTCGCCCCGAGCTGCAGACGACCGCCTTCGGGGCGCTGGTCGACCCGGATGTGAACAGCAGCAGGAGGGAGGTGTCCCATGCGGGGAGCTGCTCGGGCACCGGCACACCGGCGTACCCGCGCACGCGCTCGTCGTAGGCGGGCGTCTCGATGGTGAGCAGCGACCCGTCGTCGATGCCGAGTTCGAGCCCGGCCAGCAGCTCGGCGCCGCTGCCGTCGGTCACGAGGAGCTGACAGTCGGTGTGGCGTACGTCGTGGGCGAGCTCGTCGCCGCGCCGGGTCGGGTTGATGCCGACCACGGCCGCTCCCGCCAGCGCGGCCCCACCGATCCAGTACAGGTACTCGGGAACGTTCTCGAGCAGGACGCCGATATGGAACGGCCCCGGGCGGCAAGCGTCCGTTAGCAGCGCGGCGCGCGCCGCGGCCGCGGCGACGAACGCGCGGTAGCTGATCGTCTCGTCCTCGAAGAAGACCGCCGGATGGTCGTCCTCGGCGCGGGCGACGAGCAGGTCGCCGAAACCCGGCGGCGCCGTCTCGGCCATGGCTCAGCTCTCGACCAGCTCGCGGAACGGGACCGTCTTGTCGGGGCGGGGCTCGGCGGGCAGACCCAGCACCCGCTCGCCGATCACGTTGCGCTGCACCTGGTCGGTGCCGCCCCCGATGCGCACGCCCCATTGTCCCAGGAACTGCTGCTGCCAGAACCCGCCGTACGGGGCGTCGTCGTGCAGGAGCGCGCCGGCCGGACCCTCCAACGCGAGGGCAAGATCGCCGTGAGCGCGACGTGGCGCGAGACCGCCAGCTTCAGCACCGAGCTCTCGGGCCCGGGCGCGCCACCTCGACGCGCCGCCGCCTGCGCCCGCAACCCCAGGTACTTGATCACCTCGAAGCGCATGTACGCGGCCGCGAGCCGCTGGCGCAGGACCGGGTCGCCGACACGACCCTCGCCCTCGGCGAGGCGCAGGAAGTCGCGGAAGCCGACGGTGGTGCCGCCGCCGATGAGGTTGCGCTCGTTCGCCAGCGTCGTGTGCGCGACCGTCCACCCGCCGTCGACC
Organism: Actinomycetota bacterium; assembly: GCA_013695115.1. Taxonomy (GTDB): domain Bacteria; phylum Actinomycetota; class Acidimicrobiia; order IMCC26256; family JACDBD01; genus JBPCMN01. The sequence continues at coordinate 9,957 of JACDBD010000407.1, forward strand.
TCGCCCACGACGTTCGTGTGCGGGATGCGCACGTCGGTCAGGAAGACCTCGTTGAAGTGGGCGACCCCGTTGATCTGGCGGAGCGGACGGATCTCGACACCGGGCGAATGCATGTCGAGCACGAAGTAGGTGATGCCGCGGTGCTTGGAGGCGTCGGGGTCGGTGCGGGCGAGGAGGATGCCGAGGTCACTGTGGTGCGCGCCCGAGCTCCACACCTTCTGCCCGTTGACCCCCCACTCGTCACCGTCACGCTCGGCGCGCGTGCGAAGTCCGGCGAGGTCGGAGCCGGCGCCGGGCTCGCTGAATAGCTGGCACCACACCTCGTCGCCCCGCAGCAGCGGACGCAGGTAGCGCTCCTGCTGCGCAGGCGTCCCGTGCGTCATCAACGTGGGGCCGACCATGGCGATCCCCACCGCGAACACGCCGGTGTCGACCTCGAAGCGCGCCTGCTCCCGGGCGAAGATTCGGGCCTCCCCGACCGTTCCCCCGCGCCCGCCGTGGGCTTCGGGCCACGAGATCCCGGCCCAGCCGGCGTCGTAGAGCTTGCGCTGCCACTCCTGGCAGCGCCGCACGTGCTCGGCGTCGGCCCCGGGGCTGGGGTCGCCGGAGAAGTGGAAGCGCGACCAGTCCCGTTCGTCACCGGAGCGGCGCCGGGCGTGGGCTTCGAGCCAGGCCCGGACCTCGGTCCGGAAGGCGGCGTCGGCGGGCGACTCGGCGGTGCTCAGGTTCCGGGGGGAGGAGCGATCGACTTCAGCTCGAGATAGTGCTCGAGGCCCTCGCGCCCGAACTCGCGCCCGATGCCCGAGCCCTTGTAGCCGCCGAAGGGAGCCATGAAGTCCATCGTGTACTGGTTGACGCCGTAGGAGCCGGTGCGCACGCGCCGGGCGATGTCCATTCCTTTCTCGACGTCGGCGGTCCACACGGAGCCGGCCAAGCCGTAGTCGCTGTCGTTGGCGATGCGCACCGCGTCGTCCGCGTCCTCGTAGGGGATGACCGCGAGGACGGGGCCGAAGATCTCCTCCCGGGCGATGCGCATCGAGTTGTCGACGCCGCTGAAGAGGGTGGGCTTGACGTACCAGCCCTTCTCCATCCCGGCGGGGTGGCCGTTGCCGCCCACGTGCACCTTCGCGCCCTCCTCCTGGCCCAGCGCGATGTACTTCTCGACCCGCTCCTGCTGCCGCTCGGCGACGAGCGGGCCGACTTCCGTTGCGGCGTCGTGGGGGTCGCCCACCACGAGGTCGCCCATCATCCCGCCGATCGCGTCGACGACGTCGTCGTAGCGGTCGCGGCTGGCGAGGATGCGGGTCTGCGCGACACAGGCCTGACCGTTGTTCATGAGCGAGGCGAACTTCAGGCCCGCCACGGTCTGCTCCAGGTCGGCGTCGTCGAGGACGATCGCAGCCGACTTGCCACCGAGTTCGAGTGTGCACCGCTTGAGCTGCTCGCCGCAGATGCCGGCGATGCGTCGACCGGCGGCGGTCGACCCGGTGAAGGCGATCTTGTCGACGCCGGGATGGCGCACGAGGTGCTCTCCCACCTCGCGCCCCGCCGGGATGATGCTGACCACACCCTTGGGGATGCCGGCCTCGTCGAGCAGCTCCGCCAGCTTGAACGCGTCGAGGGGCGTCTCCGGCGACGGCTTGATGACGATGGCGCACCCGGCAATGAGCGCGGGCGCGAGCTTCGACATCGTCACGAACTGGGGAACGTTCCACGGCACGATCGCGCCGACGACACCGACCGGCTCCCGCCGCACGATCATCTCGCTGCTGAGGACGCCCGGCCGGGTCTCCTCCCACGGGAAGTCGGCGCCGACCTTGAGGAAGGCGTCAAGCATCATCCACGGGGCCGGCGACTGCGCCAGGTTCGAGAACGTGATCGGCGAGCCCATCTCCTCGGTGATGACCTCGGCCATGTCGGGGATGTGGGCGGCATACACCTCGCTGAACTTCTGGACCGCGGCGATGCGCTCCTCTGGCTGCAGGCGGGGCCACTCGCCCTGGTCGAACGCGTGGCGCGCCGTCTCGACCGCCCGGTCGATGTCGGCCTCGGTGCCCTCGGGCACGCGCCCGACGACCTCCTCCGAGTGCGGCGAGATCACCTCGATGGTGCCCGTGCCCGCCGGGTCGACCCACTCGCCCCCGATGTACAGCTGCTTGTGCTCGTGCACGGCGCGCTCCTCTACCTCTTCTAGCTGGCTCTTCTGGCTGGCTCTTTCGGACGGTTCGACCCGCTCAGAGTAGAACCGGTTCTAGGCGAGCGACAACTAGACGTCGCGGAGAAGGAGGCGGGCGGCCGACTCGAGCTCGTCGCCGACGGCCCCGACGTTGGTCCAACCGTTCACCCAGCCTTGCAGCGCCGAGAACCACACGTGCGAGAGGGCGCGAATGATCCCTTCACGGAGAGCGGGATCGACGTCGCTCATCGGCTTGGCCAGGATCGCCGCCATCACCTCAGTGATCTCGCGCTGACAAGGAGAGACCGCAGGGTCGGGTGACGAGATGGCGGTGACCATGGCCGCCATCAGCCGGGGCTCGCGCTCGGTACGTCGGGTGGCGCGGCGCAGCACGTCGACGACGCGGTCGGCAGCGGTGTCGCCTTCCGCCGGATGCTCCTCCAGTCGCCGCTGGACGTCGCGAGCGAATGCCACCTGGCACGCCGCGAGCAGGTGATCTTTCGAGGCGAAGTACCGGTAGATCGTCCCGAGCGCGACACCGGCCTCCCGAGCGACGTCGCGCATCTGCACCGCGTCGTACCCGCCTTCGGCCGCGAGCTTCATCGCGGCATCGAGGACGGCCTGGCGGCGCGCCGCCTGGTTGGGCGTCAGGGTCTCGACTTCGATCTCGAGCGCCATCGTCACAGGGTACGGCCTGCCAGAAGCGCCGAGACGGTTGTGAGGTCGCGATCGAGGCGGGCCACGGTCGCGCGGTACACGTCGAGCGGCTCGCCCACGGGGTCGGCGACCTCGTCGACGGCCCGTCCCAGTGGACGGTCGGCCGGTCGCGCCGCGGCCACGCGCCCGACCCACGCCGCCACCGGCTCCCCGGCGTCGCGGGGACCGACGCGCTCGCCCAGCCGGGCCAGCTCTCCCACGAGGAACACCCGGCCGCCGGCGTCGGGACAGCGCATGAGAGCGAATGACACGTGGTCCCGGGTCATACCGAGCACGAGATCAGCCTGCTCGACGAGATCGGCGGTCAGGCGACGGTTTCGATGGCCGCCAATGTCGAGCTCGCGCTCGCGCATGACGGTGATGGCGTCGCCGGTCGCACCCGATCCCCACGGGCGCGTGCCGGCCGACGAGACGCTGGCGCTGATGCCCAGGTCTTCGAGTTGGTGTCGGAGGATCGCCTCCGCCATCGGCGAGCGGCAGGCGTTGCCGGTGCACACCAAGAGGATGTCGATAGTGGCGGAGTGTACGACCGCCTCTCCAACGACCGCCCGTCACGCGTCGATGTGCGCGGCGTCGTGTGCACGGCCATTGAGCCGCAGACCCGGACAGCTACGAGCACGGCCACCGGACCGCTCCGGACCGGTTGCATCCGGGCGAGAAACCTCACTCGCCGAAGACGCGGCGCAGGTCGCGGGTGACGGCGCGGTAGTTCGGGTCCAACCAGTGGCTGCCACCACACTCGCCCCGACGCCCGCGAGCAGCCCCAGCGGGAAAACCGCGACGACCATCCCCGCTGGCTACCAGATCAAGCCGGGGATCCCGCGCACACCCGGGTCAGGCCATCAGCCGAGGTGGTCGCGCACCAGCTGCTCGGCCCGGTCGGTGTCCTCCTGGAGGAAGAAATGCCCGCCGGTCAGCGTGACGAGCGGGGCGTCGGCCCGATCGGCCTGGGCCGCGAACCACTCGCCCGGCAGGTCGCCGGCGGTGCCGCGGGCAACCGTTACCCGGGCGCGCACGTCGGGAAGGTGGTTCCACGCGCCCGCCGCGCCCAGGGCGGCCGAGGACACCTCGAAGATGGTGGCCTCCACCTCGGGCGCGCACGCCAGCTCGATCTGCCCGTCGGGCCGGTCGTGGAACCCCCAACGCACGTACGCGGCCAGCGTCTCGGGCGCGAGCGCGTCGAGCGGCGGGCGGCTGGCGTAGGACTCGAGGACGGTGGCGCGGTCGCGCCAGACAGCGCGGCGCTTGCGGGCGATGGTGGACATGTAGTTACCGCCGTCGCCGGGACCGCTGCCGGGGGGACGGGGCGGGCCCGGCATCTCGCCGATCGCGAACGCGACCGCCTCGCACAACAGAAGCTTGCGGATCGCGCCCGGCCGCAGCTTGTCGACCAGGCTGGCGACCCCGCCACCGAGGGACTGGCCGAGCGCGACGACGCGGTCGATGCCGAGATCGTCGAGGACCGCGAGAACGTCGGCGGCCATGAGCTCGAACGCGTAGCCCTCCGGGGACGCGGGCGCGTCGCTGTCGCCGTGACCGCGAAGGTCGATGCCGATCGGTCGGAACGAGTCGCGCAACCGCTGCGCGACCGGGTCGAACAGACCGGCGCAGAATCCGTTCGGGTGCAGGACCAGCAACGGCTCGCCGGCGCCGCCCCAGTCGAGCGCAGCGACCCGGAGGCCGTCGCGCTCGATCACCACCGATTCTGGCGTCGCAAACCCACGCGTGGGGTGGGTTTCCGACGCCAAAACGCTCAGACCGGCTCGGCCGCGAGGATCGCGCCCAGCTTGAGGAGCTGCGGGGTGGCGCCGCCGAGGGTGAGCTCGAGGTGCTTCGCCCACAGGAAGTAGCGGTGCAGCGGGTAGTCGCGGTCGACGCCGATGCCGCCGTGGAGGTGCTGGGCCGCGTGCACCACCCGCTGGCCGCCGTCGGCGGCCCAGAACTTGGCGATCGCGACCTCGGCCGCCGCCGGCAGACCCTCCTCGAGTCGCCACGCCGCCTGGAGGGCGGTCAGCCGCACCGCCTCGGTGTCGATGTACGCGTCGGCCGCCCGCTGGCCGACCGCCTGGAATGTCGCGATCGGCCGCTCGAACTGCTCCCGGGTCTTCGTGTACTCGGCCGTCATGTGCAGCGCCTGCTCGCACACACCGGTGGCGATGGCACCGAGGGCGGCGTTGGCCCGGTCGACGATCCACTCGACGATCGCCGCGCCCGAGGAGGGGTCGCCGAGCACGTCGGCCGCGCCCACCCGCACACCGTCGAGGGTGACACGCGCCTCGGGGATGCCCGTCGTCGTGTCCTGGCGCTCGCGGCTCACTCCGTCGGCCTCGGGATCCACGATGAGCACGATGATCGAGCCGTCGTCGCCGGTACGCGCGGGCACGAGGATGCGGTTGGCGACCAGGCCGGCGGGCACGCAGGTCTTCTCGCCCTCGACGATCCAGCCGTCGCCGTCCTGCTTGGCGGCCGTCATCGGGTGCAGCGGATCGGTGCCGACCTCGACCAGGGCAGCGGTGAGAACGGAGTCGCCCGCGACGACCCCCGGCAGGTACTGCTGCTTCTGCGCGTCGGTCCCGAACTCGGCGATCGGGAGCGCGGCGAGGACCACCGTCGGCAGCACCGGCACCGGCGCGACCGTGCGACCGACCTCTTCGAGGAACAGGCACAGCGC
>JACDBD010000429.1 GCA_013695115.1 Actinomycetota bacterium
TCGTTGTACGCCCGCAGGATCGCGAGGGCGGCGTCCTTGTCCTTCGAACGGGCGAACAGCTGGCCGCAGAGATTGGGGAAGGAGGAGAAGCACATCGACCCGAGCACACCGTTGGCGTCCATGTCGCGCACTCGCGCATGGATGTCGAAGCAGCCGTCCCGGATCTCGTCGAAGGACGTCGGCTCCATGCCGTACTCCTCCGGCGGCCTCCCGGCGACGGCGTTGAGCCCGATGTTCGGGATCTCCTTGCCCTCGTAGAGCCAGACGTCGGTGCCGTCGTCCTTGCGCACGAGCCGGGGCGCGACGTCCTGGTACCGCTGCTGGAGCCGGCCCTCGAACACGTGGGGAGGCTCCACCGCGTGGTCGTCCACGCTCACCATGACCATGTCGTCGAGACGCACCGGCTCCCTTGTCGTCACGTGATGCAGGCGTCAGGATACCGAGATGGCAGCACCCACCGTCTCGGCACCGCGACCCGTGAGCGTGCGGCTGCTCGGGCTGTTCCTCGCGGGGGCTGCAGTCGCGGTCGCGTTGGGTGTGTACGGGGAGGTGCACGACCCCACCCGCGAGCAGCCCTACACGCTGTTCTTCAGCAACACGATCAACCTCAAGGTCTGGTTCGCGACCGTGGCCCTCGCGCTGGCCGGGCTCCAGCTCCTGCTGGCGGCTCGTCTCTACGGAAAGATCAACATCCCGAAGAAGTCGCCGCCGTGGCTCGGCGACGCCCACCGCCTCACCGGCACGCTCGCGTTCCTCGTCAGCCTGCCGGTGGCGTACCACTGCCTCTGGGCCCTCGGGTTCCAGTCAACCGACACCCGGGTGGTGCTGCACTCGCTGTTCGGGTGCTTCTTCTACGGCGTCTTCACCATCAAGATCCTGTCGGTGCGCGTGCACGGTCTCCCCGACCGGCTGCTCCCGATCGTCGGTGGAGTCACGTTCGCCGCACTGACCGGGCTATGGGTGACGAGCAGCCTGTGGTTCATCACGTCGCGGCCGGCGGGCCTCCCGCTGTTCTGAGAGGAGCGCGGTGTTCAAGCGGGTCGTTGCCGGTGCCGAAGCGCTCGCCCTCCTCGCGATCGCGGTCTTCGTGATCATGCTGTTCGCCAACGAGCCCGGAGGCGGCGGCGCGTCCGGCGGCGGCCCGGGCGCGGAGCTCTTCTCCTTGCGCTGCGCCTCCTGCCACGGCAGCGACGGCGGAGGCGGCATCGGCCCCCGGTTGTCGGACGGCGCGGTCGTCGACGCCTATCCCGACATCGCCGACGAGATCGACGTCGTGACCAACGGCAAGAACTCGATGCCGTCGTTCGAGGGCCGGCTCGCTCCGCAGGAGATCGAGCAGGTCGTGGAGTACACCCGCACCCTCTAATCTCCGCCGGATGCGCAAGCTGGCCGCGGTGGTGATCGCGCTCGTCGCCGTGGCCGGCTGCAGCGATGATTCCGGGGAACCGCGGCTGAGCAAGGACCGCTGGATCGAGCAGGCCGATGAGATCTGCGAGCAGGAGAAGTCGGAGCAGGGCGAGCTCGATGTGCCCGACGCCGACCCGTTCGACGAGACCCTCACCTCCGCCCAACTCACGCAGATCGCCGACTACCTCCGGGCGTCGCTCGAGATCCAGGATCGCGCGACCGGTCGTCTCGACACCCTCGGGTTGCCCGACGACGACGCCGACGACATCGAGGACGTCCTCGAGTACCGCGAGGACGGCAAGCGCGCGGTGGAGGCCTCGATCGACGCCGCCCGCGCCGCCGACGCCGAGCAGTTCTCGGTGAACTACCGGGAGGCTGTGACCGAGTACGGCAAGGCGAGCGAGTCCGCCCGTAAGTTCGGCCTCCGGGAGTGCGGCCAGCCATGAGTCCGGCCATGACCGACACGTCGCCGTCCCCCATCGTCGTCGGGCTCCTGTTCGACTTCCCGCAGGCCGACGGGGGCGAGAGCTTCGAGGAGGCGACCCGCCTCGGGCTCGACGAGATCGCCGCCAGCGGACGGCTCGACCGCCCGGTCGAGTTCGTGCACCGTCACGCCCGCGGGCTGCCACTCGGGACCGAGCACGACGTCGTGCAGGCGTTCCTCGAGCTCGAGGAAGCCGGCGTGCTGCTCGTGCTCGGGCCGTCGATCAGCGACAACGGCCTCATCGTGCAGCCGCTGGCCGACGCCGCCGAGCTGCCGTGCATCAACTACACCGGCGGCGAGCGCACCCGGGGCGAGTTCATGTTCCACTACCAGATCGGTTCGCTCGAGGAGGAGCCGGCAGTCCTGGCCACGCGCCTCGCGCAGCGTGGTCTGCGGCGCGCCGCGGTCGTCCACGACCAGTCGCCGGTGGGGTCGCGCTACGCGGAATGCTTCGACGCGGCGCGCGCCGGGCTCGGGATGGAAGTGACGGGCACGGCCGCGATCTCACCCGTGGCCGAAGACGCCGGGGCCGCGGTCGAGAGCCTGCGCGCCGCCGGCCCCGACGCGCTGGTCTACTTCGGGCTCGGCGTGACGTCGCGGGCGGTGGCATTGGCACTGGACGAGCTCGGCTGGGACGTGCCCGTGGTCGCGAACTCGGCGCTCATGTTCGGCTACGCCCGTCCCGACTGGCGCGACGGCTGGGCGGGGTGGGAGTACCTCGACGGCGTCGCCGACGACAACGCAATGCGGCAGCAGCTACGCGAGAAGTCGAAGCGGGCGGCGGCGGGGCCGATCGGGTGCGCGGCGTACGACATGGGCCGGTTGGTGGGCGAGGCGATCGCCCGCGCCCACCACCTCACCCGGGCCGGCCTCAAGGAGGGACTCGAGCGGGTCAAGCAGCTACCGGCGACGTCGGGGGTCGAGGGCACGACGATGGGCTTCGGGGTCTACGACCACGCCGCGCTCAAGGGCCGCTACCTCGTTCTGCGCGAGTGGCGCGACGGCAAGACCGTGCAGGTCGCGACGTAGCTCCTCGAACTACACCTGCGCCTCGAACTACACCTGCTCCTGCGGCGAGCCCAGGATCTCGAGCACCTGCTCGTTCGGCGGGATCTGCCATTGCTGGACGCCGATGGAGTCGAAGCGTATGACGCCCTCGGCGTCCACGACGAAGAGCCCAGGGCGCTGGCCGAGCGACATCATGCGGCTGGTGACGTCGTAGGCGTCGAAGACCGTGTGCTCCTCGTCGGCAACGACGGGGTACGGCAGCGGGTGGGACCGCAGGTAGGCCTCGCCCGCGGCCACGCCTTCGGCCGAGATCGCGATGACCTCGGCCCCGAGGGCGGTGAAGCGCTCGTAGTCGTCGCGCAACTGCGCGAGGTGCCGGCGGCAGAACGGTCAGGCGAAGCCGCGCAGGAACCCGAGCACGATCGGGCGTCCGCGGTAGGAGGAGAGGGACACCTCGCCTCCGCCCACCCGGGGCAGGGTGAAGTCGGGAGCGGGCGATCCGGTGGGCGCGGTGGTGCTCTGGGTGCTCATCGCGGTCCGATCGTAGGGTCCCGGGACCACCTGGCCCTTGACGCGGGCGGGATCGGTGACAAGCGTGGGCGATGTCACTCGAGTGACGGAAAGCCGGATGACGAAGAAGGGGGCCTCTGTGGCCGACAGTGTCTACAAGGTCATCGAGCTCGTAGGGACCAGCACCGACTCCTGGGAGAAGGCGGCTGCCGCCGCCATCGCCCTGGCCGGTCAGTCCCTGCGCGACCTGCGCATCGCCGAGGTGTCGCAGCTCGACATGGTGCTCGAAGGCGGCAAGGTGACCGCCTACCGCTGCAAGGTGAAGGTGTCCTTCAAGTACGAGGGCGGCGGCTAGCGCGCGGGGACGCGGCGGCCCTCAGGCCGACTTCCGCGAGCGGGTCGCCTTCTTCTTCGCCGACTTGGCCGGCTTCTTCGTCGCGGCCTTTCGGGCCGGCCGCTTCGCCTCGCGCGCGCCCCCCTTGCCCGCCCGCTCGAGGCTGGCTTCCAGCGCGGCCATGAGGTCGACGACCTTGGCGGGCTCCTCGACCAGCGGCTCGGCGACGATCTCCTCGCCCGCCGCCTTCTTCTCGATGAGCTCGCGCAGCTGCTCCCGGTACTGGTCGTGGTACTTCTCGGGCTCGAAGTCGCCCGAGAGCGCCTCGATGAGCTGGCGGGCCATGTCGAGCTCCCGCTTGGTGGGCTGGATGTCGCCCTCGGGGAGCCCCTCGAGCTCCTCGACCGGGACGACCTCGTCGACGTAGCGCATGGTCTCGACGCACAGCGCTTCCTCCCGGACGCGGATCGCGACCAGGTGCTCCTTGCCCCGCAGCACGAACCGGCCGATCGCCACCTTGTCGAGGTCGGCCATGGCGTCGAGCAGCAGCCGGTACGGCTTGGCCGCGCCCCGGTCGGGCGTCAGGTAGTACGGGCTGTCGTAGAAGATCGGGTCGATCTGCTCGAGATCGACGAAGTCCTCGATCTCGATCATGCGGGTGGCCTTGGGCGCGAACGCGTCCATCTCCTCTCCACCCACCACCACGTACTGGCCCGGCGAGATCTCGTAGCCCTTCACGATCTTCTCGTTCGGGACCTCCTCGCCGGTCGCCTCCGAGACCTTGCGGTACCGGATCCGGGAGCCGGTTCCCTCCTCGAGCTGGTTGAACCGCACGTCCTGGGACCGGGTGGCGGTGACGAGCTTGACCGGCACGGTCACCAGCCCGAACGTGATGGTCCCGCTCCAGATCGGTCTGGGCACTCGGCCCACCTCCCTCTTCATTCGCTCGCTCGCTGCGGCCCGGGATACCCGGGCCGCGGGCACTCACGCGCTGGCGAGCTCCCTGCGCTCGCCTCCGCTCGCTCCGGTCGCTGCTCTCGCAGGACCACTACCACTAGTTTCGCCTCTCGTGAGACCCCCGTGGGCCACCCAACTCATCTGCCCTTTCGACGAATGACGGAGGTCCAGATCGACGGCCGGCAGGTGCGGCTCTCCAACCTCGACAAGGTGATGTACCCGCAGGCCGGGTTCACGAAAGCCCAGGTCGTCGACTACTACGCCCGGATCGGCCCGGTCATGGTGCCCCACCTCGCCGACCGGGCCGTGACCATGGTCCGCTGGCCCGACGGGGTCGAGGGCGGGTCGTTCTTCGAGAAGCGCTGCCCCGGCCATGCCCCCGAGTGGATCCGCCGGACGGACTTCGATCCCGATCTCGTCCAATGCGTGATCGACGACGTGCCGTCGCTCGTGTGGGCGGCGAACATGGCCTCGCTCGAGCTCCATACCCTCCAGGCCCGTACCCGCCACCCCGACCGACCGACCGCGATGGTGTTCGACCTCGACCCGGGTGAGCCCGCGGGGATCCTCGACTGCTGCCGCGTGGGCCTGGAGCTGCGCGACGTGCTCGGCGACCTCGGCCTCGAGAGCGTGGTCAAGACCTCGGGGTCGAAGGGGCTGCACCTGGCCGTCCCGCTGAACACGGCCGGCGTCACCCCCGACGCCACCAAGGCGTTCGCCCTCGCCCTCGGCCAGCTCCTCGCCAAGCGCGACCCGAAACAGGTGACGACCAACATGAACAAGGCCGAGCGAAAAGGCAGGGTGTTCGTCGACTGGAGTCAGAACGACCGCCACAAGACGACCGTGTGCGCATACTCGTTACGGGCCCGGCCCCTGCCGACGGTGTCGACCCCGGTCGCCTGGGACGAGGTCTCGGCCGCGCTCGATGGCGACGACGGCGACGCCCTCACGTTCGAGGCCGATCACGTCCTGGAGCGGGTCGAGCAGGTGGGCGACCTGTACCGGCCCAACCTCGAGAAGAAGCAAAAGCTGCCCAAACTAGGTTGACCTTTAGAGGTGCCATCACCAGACGAGAGCCGCGCATTGCGCGGGAGCGGCGAGCGGTCCCGTAGGGACGGCGGCCGGGTATCCCGGCCGCCGAGCGATCGCGACCTGGAAGGAAGGGTCGCGATCGTCACCGGGGCCAGCCGCGGCGTCGGCGCGGCGCTGGCGGTGGCGCTGGCCGAGGCGGGGGTCGAGGTGGCGTGCGCGGCCCGGGCCACCGACGCCGCTCCCCTCCCACTACCGGGCACGATCGACGACACCGTCCGGCGGATCACCGACGCCGGCGGCACCGCGGTCGCGGTGCCGACCAACCTCGCCCGGGAGGAGGACGTCGACGCCATGGTGGCGACGACCGTCGAGCGGCTCGGTGGGGTCGACATCCTGGTGAACAACGCCGCCGTCACGTTCCCGGGCGACCTCGACCTCGAGATGAAACGCCACGATCTGGTCATGGCCGTGAACCTGCGCGCCCCGCTGGTCGCGGCCCGGGCGGCCGTGCCCCACATGCGGGCCCGGGGTGGCGGCGCGATCGTGAACGTGTCGTCGCTGGCCGCCCTCAACTACATCCCCGGCCTCATGGCCTACGGGGTGTCGAAGATCGCCCTCGAGCACCTCACCGTCTCGCTGGCAGCCCAGCTCCGGTCGGACGGGATCGCGGTGAACACGTTCCGCATCGACGTGCCGGTCGCATCCGAGGGCTTCGTGGCCAACACCCCGGGACTCGACCGCTCCGACTGGGAGCCGACCGAAGTGGCGGCCGAAGGCATCGTCTGGTTGCTGCGCCAGCCGCCCTCGTACACCGGGCGGAACGTGGGCATGGCCGCGCTCCGCGCCGAGCACGGGATCATGGCGTCGAGGTCGGAGCGCGCCCACCACCCGTCGGACGCCATGGTCTACGACACGCCGCTGCAGCTGCCCTAGCCGGAAAGCCGCACCCCGGGGCGCCACCGCGCTATACGAGAGGGATGAGCGAGGCCCGCGTCCCCCGCGACGCCCAGCGCAAACGGCTGTACCAGGCGGAGCACCCGCTGCCGTCCAGCCCGCTGCCGGGCCTCGACGCCTGTTCCGGCTTCGCCGACCGGGTGGTGGGGACGCTCTGGTGGTACGCCCGCTTCCCCGACCACCGCCTCGACGGCATCCCCCGGCTTCGCCCCGGTCACGGCGCCCGCCAAGCCTTCTACCGCGAGGACGACGACGGGCCCACCATCACGCTCCCCCGCCGATACCGCACCAAGGGGGTGATGCTCCACGAGCTCGCCCACTGGGCGATGTCGGGCGACGACGACCTGCCCAACCACGGCCGCACGTTCGCCCGGCTCCTGCTCGACATCACCCTCGAGTTCTGCGGTCCCGATCGCGCCGATCTCCTGACGCAGTCCTACCGGGAGCACAAGGTCAGCCTCGGGTCCCCGCCCCGGATCGGCCCCGACGGCCGCCCTCGGTACGGCTGGGACGAGCGGCTCCGGCTCGGCAGGGGCGAGACGCTGGCGATCTGCCATCTCGGTCGCGGCGACACCCCGATCGCGACCACCGGCGTCTACGAAGGCAAGGACCGCAGCGGCAAGGTGCTGCGGGTGCGCGTGGGCGCGGCGGCTCGCCCGATGCGCATCCCCACGAACTCGGTCTGGGACGTAAGAGCGGCGCGCTAGCCGGTCTCCCGGCGGCGCGCCGCCCTGACTACGTCCGGACCTTGTCGAGACAGGTGTCGAGCGAGGCGAAGAAGTCGATCTCCGACGACTGTCCGTCGTTGGCCGCGGCGGAGAGGTCGTCGAGCTCGGCGTCGGCGGTGTCACCGGCAGAGAGCGCCCCGATGACGTCACCCAGGATCCCGAGGTCCTCTGAGTCACCCGGTGCACCGAAGACCTCGTCGAACGACGAGAACGCGTCCTCCGCCGAGCTGAAGGCATCGGCGCAGGCCGCCGGGAGCTTCGGCTTCCGGGAGGTCTCTCCCGCTTGTAGGGCCGTGGGCACCAGCACCACGGCAGCAACGCAGCCCAGGATCACCAGGGCCATTGATCGGCGCATGATCGGTCTCCTCTTATCGTTATCGCCGGACTGAGGGACCCTAACGCCGCTGTGCGCCGTCCGCCTCGCCTAGTCGCGCTCCACGATCATGGCCATGCCCTGCCCGCCGCCGACGCACATGGTCTCGAGCCCGACGCTCTTGTCGGCGTCCTCGAGCCCGTTGAGCAGTGTGGTCATGATGCGGGCGCCGGTCATTCCGAACGGGTGACCGAGGGCGATCGCGCCCCCGTGGACGTTGAGCTTGTCGAAGTCGATCCCGAGGTGCTTGGCCGACGGGATGATCTGGGCCGCGAACGCCTCGTTGATCTCGACCAGGTCGATGTCGTCCATCGTCATCCCGGCCCGCTTCATCGCCTGGCGGCTGGCCTCGATCGGCCCCAGTCCCATGATCTCGGGATTGAGCGCGGTGACGCCGCTCGACACGATGCGCGCGAGCGGCGTGATGCCGAGCTCCCGGGCGCGGGTGTCGCTCATGACGATCACGGCGGCGGCGCCATCGTTGAGCGGGCACGCGTTGCCGGCGGTGATCTTGCCGTCGGGCCGGAAGGCGGGCTTGAGCGTCGCCAGCTTCTCGACGGTGGTGCCGGGGCGGGGACCGTCGTCCTTGCCCACCTTGTTGCCGTCGGACACCTCGACCGGCGTGATCTCGCGGTCGAAGAAGCCGTTCTCCTGCGACTCGACCGCGCGGTTCTGGGAGAGGGCCGCGAACTCGTCCATCTCCTCGCGTGACACGTTCTCGAGCTCGGCCACGTTCTCGGCGGTCTGACCCATCGCGATATAGACGTCGGGTAGGCGGTCGGCCGGCTTCCAGGGGCCCTGGCCGCCCTCGGCGCGCTCGAGGCTGCGCAGCGCCGGCTCCTGGAACTTGGGGTTCTGGGTGTCGGGCCAGCTGTCGGAGTTGCCCTTGGCGAAGCGGCTGACGGTCTCGACGCCGGCGGCGACGAACGCGTCGCCTTCGCCCGCCTTGATGGCGTGCGCGGCCATGCGGATGGTCTGGAGCGATGACGAGCAGTACCGGGTGATGGTGCATCCGGGCACGTCGGGCAGCTCGGCGAGGATGCTGACGATCCGGGCCATGTTGAACCCCTGCTCGCCGCCGGGAAGGCCGCAGCCGAGGATCAGGTCCTCGATCTCGGCCGGGTCGAGCTGGGGCACCTTGGCCAGCGCGGCCCGCACGATGGTGGCGGCGAGGTCGTCGGGGCGCAGGTCGACCAGCGACCCCTTGAAGGCGCGCCCGATGGGGCTACGGGCGGTGGCGACGATGACGGGCTCGGGCATGGGAAAGAGCCTCCGGGCTTCGAGGTCGATTCGAGGAAGCCGACGATAACCTGCCGTCTTCTCAGGTCGCGCTCCCTCGGCGGCAGGGTGCCTGCCGCCGCCACGACGGGTCGGTCGCCGCCCCCGCGCACTGCACGACTCGATCCGTGGATGGCACCTCTGAGTAGCCTGATCGCCCATGCAGGAGGGAAGCCGTCGGGCGATCTTGGCCGCCTTCCTCGCCAACCTCGGGATCGCGATCGCCAAGTTCGTCGGCTTCGCCGTCACCGGCGCGGCGTCGTTGCTCGCCGAGGCCCTGCACTCGGTGGCCGACACCGGAAACCAGGCCCTCCTCTTCCTCGGGGGGAGCCGCGCCCGGCGGGCGCCCTCCCCCGAGCACCCGTTCGGCTACGGGCGCGAGCGCTACTTCTGGGCGTTCGTCGTCTCGATCGTGCTGTTCCTGCTGGGCGGGTTGTTCGCGCTGTACGAGGGCGCGGAGAAGCTGCGTCATCCTCACGAGATCGAGTCACCGGAGTGGGCGTTCGGAATCCTGAGTGTCGCCGTCGTGCTCGAGGCGTTCTCGTTCCGCACCGCGATCCGCGAAGCGAACAAGGTCCGGGCGGGCGAGGGTTGGTGGTCGTTCGTCCGGCGGTCGAAGAGCCCGGAGCTGCCGGTCGTGTTGCTCGAGGACCTGGGCGCGCTCGTCGGTCTGTTGATCGCGCTCGCCGGGGTCACGATCGCCACGGTGACCGACGAGCCCCGCTTCGACGCCGCCGGCAGCCTCGCGATCGGCGCGCTGCTGGTGGTGATCGCGGTCATCCTGTCGATGGAGATGCGCAGCCTGCTCATCGGCGAGTCGGCGTCGCCGAAGATGCAAGCGGAGATCCGGAGGGCGATCGAGGGCGCCCGCGAGGTGCGCCGGATCATCCACCTGCGCACCTTGCACCTCGGCCCCGACGAGCTGCTGGTGGCGGCCAAGGTCGACATCGACGCGCCGTCGGTCGAGGATGCCGCGCGCGCCATCGACGTGATCGAGGCCAGGGTGCGCGCCGCGGTGCCGATCGCGCGCGTGATCTACCTCGAGCCCGACCTCTACCGCTCGGAGCCGGCGTCGGAGGCGGCGACGCCGACGCGCTAGCCGTCGAGGCGGCGGAGCTCCTTGCGGTAGCGGCGGCCGTTGTCGACGTAGCCGGCGGCGTTGGCGGCGATGTCGTCGCGGCCGGCGGCGTCGGGTCGCACCTTGGCGGGCACACCGACCGCGACTGCGCCCGGCGGCACCTCCATCCCGTTGGGCACCAGCGCCGCCGCGCCGACGAGGGCGCCGCGGCCGACGACGGCGCGGTGCAGGACCACCGAGCCTGTGCCCACGAGGGCGCCGTCCTCGATGACGCAGCACTCCATGTGGGCCAGGTGCCCGATCACGCAGTCGTCGCCGATCGTGGTGTCGAGCTCGCCCGTGCAGTGGATCACGGCACCGTCCTGGATCGACGTGCGCGCGCCGACGGTGATACGGCCGTAGTCGCCGCGGAGCACCGCCTGGGGCCAGATGGTCGACTCGGCGCCGATGGCTACGTTCCCGATCACGGTCGCCTCGGGATGCACGAAGGCGTCGGGATGGATGTCGGGCTCAACATCGCCGAGGGCGTAGATCGCCATGCCGCCGACGGTACCGCGCCGGTAAGGTCGACCCCGTGACCGAGGCCGCCGCGGTGGAGGAGCACAAGGGGCGGATCGACCGCGACGGCTACACGGTCCTGGAGCGGGCGCTCGAGCCCGAGCTCGTCGACGCCCTCGCCACCGACCTGCTGCGGCTCGAGGAGCTCTACAAGGTCGTTCCCGCCGACAACAGCTTCGAGGGCAGCAGCACGGTCCGCATCTACAACCTGCTCGCGCTGGGGAAGCTCTACGAGACGATCCCCGTCCATCCCGAGGTCCTGCCGGTCGTCGAGGCCGTGCTCGACCCTGGCTGTCTCATCTCGTCGCTTTCGTCCATCAGCATCGACCCGGGCGAGAGCGCGCAGCCCATCCACGCCGACGACCAGCTCATTCCCCTGGCCAAGCCGCACGAGCCGACGGTGTGCAACACCATGTGGGCTCTCACCGACTTCACCGAGGCCAACGGCGCGACCCGGGTGATCCCAGGCTCACATCTCCGCGACCACTCCCCCGACTACGGCCAGCCCTACGACAGTGTGCCCGCCGAGATGCCGAAGGGCAGCGTGCTGGTCTGGCACGGGAGCCTGTGGCACGGCGGCGGCGCCAACCGGACGGAGCAGCGCCGGGTGGGCGTGGCCATGAACTACTGCGCCGGGTTCATCCGCCAGCAGGAGAACCAGCAGCTCGGAATCCCGCGGGACATCGCCGCCGGGTTCTCGAAGCGACTGCGGGAGCTGTGCGGGTACGGCATCTACAACGGGCTCATCGGCCACATCGACAAGCGCAACCCGGCCGAGATGCTGGGCGACGCGCCCGAGCCCGACCCGATGGTCTGGGACGTCGTCTGACCTACTGCGCCACGGCGCCGCCGTCGACGGCCAACGCGTGGCCGACGACGAACGAGGCGGCATCCGAGCACAGCCACACCACCGCCTCGGCGATCTCCTCCGGCCGGCCGAGCCGTCCGATGGGCGCGGCCTTCTCCATCATCTTCTCGATGGTGGGGTCGCCGCCCATGAACGCCTCGAGCATGGGTGTGCGGGTGCTGCCGGGGCAGACCGCGTTCACCCGGATCCCCGCCTGCACGTACTCGAGCGCGGCCGCCCGGGTAAGCCCCACCACGCCGTGCTTGCTGGCGACGTAGGCGGGTAGTCCCGGGAACCCCACCAGGCCCGCGCCCGACGACATGTTGACGATCGCGCCGCCGTCCCCGCCGGCGATCATCGCCGGGATCTCGTGCTTCATGCACAGGAAGACGCCGGTCAGGTTCAGGGCGAGGGTGCGGTTCCAGTCGTCGAGCGAGTAGTCGGCCACGGGCGCGCCCGGCCCGGTGGTTCCGGCGTTGTTCACCGCTGCGTCCAGGCGGCCGAACCGCTCGATCGCGCGCCCGACCATGGCCGCCACTGCATCCGGGTCGGTCACATCGGTCGCGACGAACTCCGCCGGGCCGTCGACGAGGCTCACCGTCTCGGCGCCACCGTCGGCGTCGACGTC
>JACDBD010000436.1 GCA_013695115.1 Actinomycetota bacterium
CCCGGTGTGGATCTGGGGGCCGTTCGAGCCCGCGGCGGTGAGCGCGGGCTCGCAACCCGACTGGTACGTCGGCTGGCTGGAGGGATCGCTGCGGCTGTTCCCGGCGTGGGAGACCCGCCTGTTCGGCTTCGAGATCCCGAACCCCTTCTACTCGGGCGTCGTCATCCCCGGGATCACGTTCGGCCTGTTGTACGCGTGGCCGTTCCTCGAGGCGCGCGTGACGAAGGACTACGAGGAGCACCATCTGCTCGACCGGCCGCGCGATCGGCCCGTGCGTACCTCGATCGGCGTCGCCGCGCTGACGTTCTACATCGTGCTGTTCGCCGCCGGCGGCAACGACGTGCTCGCGGCTCGCTTCGATATCTCGGTGAACCTGATCACCTGGGTATTCCGGATCTTCCTCCTCGTGTTGCCGCCGTTGACCGCCTTGCTCACTTACCGGCTGTGTCGCGAGCTCCAAGCCCGCGACCGCAACAAGCCGCGGCCCGTAGCGGTGCTCGAACGCACCGAATCCGGCGGCTACGTCGAAGTGGAGGAGCCGGCCGCGCCGAAGACTTAGACCTTGCGGACCGGGTCGCCCACCCGCACCGTGCCGGCCGTGACGATACGGGCGTTCACGCCCCGGAGGTTGAGCTCGACGCCCTCGGGTGAGTTCACGAGGCGAAGGGCGTCGCGGCCGAACCGGGCGGCGAACTTGGAGCAGCCGCGGTGGGGAGGCTCGGTGATCTCGATGACGGCCGAGCCGACCTCGAGGCGCGAGCCCGGAGGAAGGTTGGCGTCACCTAGGTCGAGGTCGACGTAGAGCTGGTCACCGGCGAGCGGGCGGCGCTCCGGGTCGACGGCCACGAGGGCGGCGGCGCGGACGTTCATGACGGTCAGCTGCCGGTCGCGCTCGCTCCCCCGTTCGCGCCAGCTGTCGCCGACCAGCCCCTCCTCGGGGGTGAGGACGGCTTCGTCGAGCAGCTCCCGCTCGTCCACCGCCGGCCGGCGAGCGATGAGCTCGACCCGCCCGTCGTCGGCCGGCGCGGCGCGGACCTCGTCGAGCCCGGCGAGGAGTGCGTCCGCGGTCAGGTGCTCCAGCTGCGCCATGCGGTCATTCTGCCTGGCCGCGGCTCTCGGCCACGTACCCAATTGCCGCCAGGGCGAAGATGGCGCCCCCGAGCACGATCACCCAGACCCCGAACACGAACCCGGTCGCGAGAGCGGTGGCGCCGAACGCGAGGGCGAACGGCCAGATCGACGCGGCCGGGAACTCGGTGCGGGCGCCGGCGCCGTCGGCGATCGTCGCGTCGGGTCGGTCCTCGGGCCGAGGCGTGATGCGGCGTGAGATCAACAGCAGGTAGCCACCCGCCAGCAGACCGAGCAGCGCGCTGGCGGCCAGCATCGTCGTGCCCGCGTCCTCGTAGGCGGTGAACGCGTAGATCCCCCCGATCACGATGAAGAAGGCGGTCACCCCGAGGAAGAAGTACGCCTCGACCCTCACCGCGTCTGCACCCGTTGGCCATTCCCCCGTTCGGCGTGCGCGAACGCGGGCGCGTCGGGGTGACGGGCGTCCCAGACCGGCCGCTCGGAGCGGATCGGGGGCAACGAGTCGAAGTTGTGCTCGGGTGGCGGCGAGGTGGTGGCCCACTCGAGGGTCTGGCCGCCCCAGGGGTCGTCGCCGGCGGGCTCGCCATGCCGCCGCGACCGCCACAGGTTGATCGCGAAGATCAGCACCGCGACCCCGATGATGTACGAGCCCACCGTCGAGATCACGTTGAGGGTCGTGAACCCGTCCGACGGCTGGTAGTCGTTCACGCGTCGGGGCATGCCCCGCAGTCCGAGCTCGTGCTGCACGAAGAACGTCACGTTGAACCCGATGAACAGCAGTGCGAAATGGATCTGGCCGAGCCGCTCGTCGAGCATCCGGCCGGTGAACTTGGGGAACCAGTAGTAGATCGCGCCGAAGCCGGCGAACCCGGCGGTGGCGAAGGCGACGTAATGCATGTGGGCCACGACGAAATAGGTGTCGGTCACGCTGAAGTCGATCGGGGCCATGGCCTGGAGCACGCCGGTGAGCCCGCCCAGCAGGAAAATGACGATCGCGCCGATCGCGAACAGCATCGGCGTCTGGTACGTGATCTGGCCCTTCCACATCGTGCCGATCCAGTTGAAGAACTTCACCCCCGTCGGCACCGCGATCAGGAGTGACAGCGCGCTGAAGAACGGGAGCAGCACGACGCCGGTGGCGAACATGTGGTGCGCCCACACGCCTACCGAGAGCCCGCCGATGGCCAGGGTCGCCAGGATGAGGCCCTTGTAGGCGAATACCGGACGCCGCGAGAACACCGGGATGATCTCGGTGATCACGCCGAAGAACGGCAGGGCGATGATGTACACCTCGGGGTGGCCGAAGAACCAGAACAGGTGCTGCCACAGCACGGGCGTGCCGTCCTCGGTGACGTCGAAGATGTGGGCTTCGAGGCGACGGTCGGCGAACAGCATCGCCAGCGCGCTCGTCAGCACCGGGAAGGCCAGCAGCACCATCACGCTGGTGACGAGCATGTTCCAGGTGAAGATCGGCATCCGGAACATCGTCATGCCGGGCGCGCGGAGCATGAAGATGGTGGTGACGAGGTTGACCGCGGTGAGCACCCCGGCGGTGCTCGTCACGATCACGCCCACGATCCACAGGTCGGGGCCGATGCCGGGCGAGTAGGTCGCGCCCGACAGCGGCGCGTAGGCGAACCAGCCGAAGCTGGCCGACCCGCCGGCGGTCAGGAAGCCCGAGATCATCACCGTGCCGCCGAAGAGGTACATCCAGTAGCTGAGGGCGTTGAGGCGCGGGAAGGCCATGTCGGGTGCGCCGATCTGGAGCGGGACGATGTAGTTGGCGAGCCCGAACGCGAACGGCACCGCGAACAGGTAGATCATCACGCTGCCGTGCATGGTGAAGAACTGGTTGTAGGTCTCGGCATCGAGGAACTCCTGGCCCGGGTCGGCCAGCTCGGTGCGGATGGCGAGGGCGAGCAGGCCGCCGATGGCGAAGAAGATCAGCGACGTGACGATGTAGCTGAGGCCGATGACCTTGTGGTCGGTGGTCGTGATCCAGCGCAGCAGTCCCGTCGCGTGCGGGTGCGCAGGCGGGGACTCGGCTGGTGGGCGCTCGGCGGTGATCGTCATCCGTCATCGCTCCCGGCGACCCGCTGGTCGGCCACCCATTCACGGAAGTCGGCCATCGTGACCGCGTCGACCTCGAACGTCATCCTGGCGTGGTCGAGACCGCAGAACTCGGCGCAGCGGCCGGTGTAGCGGCCGACGTCGGTGACATCGACGTCGACCTTGTTGCTCACGCCCGGGATCACGTCCCGCTTGTAGAGGAAGTCCGGCACGTAGAACGAGTGGATGACATCGGTGGACGTGAGCACCAGCCGCACCGTCGCGTCGACCGGCAGCACCATGACCGGCGGGTCGTCGGGGAGCCCGGTGACGGTGATGTCCTCCTCCACGTAGTGGAACTGCCATTGCCACTGGAAGCCCTCGACCTCGATCACGAGGTCGGGGTCGGAGCTCAGCGCGTCGACATCGCGCTGGGTCCGGTACGAGAGCGCGAACAGGACCGCCACGATGAGCACGGGCACGGCCGTGTAGACGACCTCGAGCGGCACGATGTACTGGCGCTGCGTGGGGAGCTCGTCACCGCGGCGCCGGTAGCGGAACACCGCCCACCCGATCAGCCCCCACACGATGCCGCCGACGACGAGGGCGGCGATCATCGACCCCCGCCACAGGTCGAAGATGTCTCGGCCCTGCTCGCTCGTGCCCTCCTTGCCCGCGTGGTCGACCAGCCCGCAGCCTCCCAGCGCCACGAGGGTGAGGAGCAGCACGGTCGATCGGAGCGTCGGCACCGGCGCGGAGGCTACCCGGCTGCCTTCGTTGACACGCCTATGCGCCCAGTCGAAGATGACCCGTGCTCTCGACCGGCTGGCTGATCGCCCAGTCCTCGACGGAGAGCGAGGGTTTCTCGCTCCCGATCCTGGCGGCCGCGGCCGCCGCCGGGCTCGCGTGGCTGGCGGCCGCGCTCGTGCTCGCGGTCATGCGGCGCGTCCCGCACCTGGAGGCCGCTCAGGCGACGCAGGAGCTTCCGGCCGAGTTGCCCGCGGTCGCCAACCTGCTGTGCAACGACTTCGAGCTCGGCAGCGAGGCGGTGCCGGCGACGCTGCTCGACCTGGCCGCCCGCAAGGTCGTGACGCTCGAGGAGATCCAGCCCGGCCGCACGATCTGCCGGGTGCGCCGGCCGAGCGTCGAGGGCCTCACCGAGTTCGAGCGCCGGGTGCTGGCGGCGATCGTGACCAAGGCCATCGACGGCGTCGTGCCGGCGGACGCGCTCACGACCGGCCCGGAGGACGCGTCACGTGGGTGGCAGCGCGACTACCGGAAGGAGGTCATCGCCGAATCGAAGTCACGGGGTCTCACCTACGACCGCTGGCCGGCGGGGATCGTCGGGTTCGTCGGGCTGGGCGCGCTGGTGGTGTTCGGGCTGCTCTGGACCGCGGGTGCGGTGGGCGGCGAGACGACCGGCGACGAAGGCGTCCGGACGATCGTGGCCGGTGGGATCGCGGTGGTCTCGATGCTCGCGATCGCGGGAGTCGCGGGCCGCTGGGGCCGGTCGCTCGCGCAGCTCCCGACCGACGAGGGCGAGCGGGCGGCGGCGGTGTGCCTCGGGCTCCAGCGCCATCTGCACGAGAACGAGAACTTCGACGAGGTCCCGCCGGCCGCGGTCGTGATGTGGGGTCGCCACCTCGCCTACGCCACCGCCCTCGGTGCGGCCCAGACGTGCGTCGCCGCGCTGCCCATGGGCGCCGAGGACGACCACCATGCTTGGAGCCGGTTCCGCGGTCAGTGGCGCAAGGTGCGGGTGCGCTACCCACGCGCCCTGCCCCCGGGGTGGGGCAAGCACCCGGCGTTCGCGTCGTTCCTCGCGGTGTTCTGGGGCGCCGCCGCCGGCGCGGCGCTCTACGGGCTGCGGCTCGTGGCCAACGCCGACCCGACCCCGGACCCGACGTTCACGCAGGAGCAGCTCGACTGGATCGGGCGGGCGGCGCTGATCGCGTGCATCCCGTTCGTCGCGCTGCTGGCGTGGGCGCTGTACCTGCTGATCGAAGCGGTCCCCGACCTCTGGCGGAGCCGCGAGGTGACGGGCGAGATCGTGCGGGCGCGCCGGCGGCGGCAGGTGTTCCAGCAGTCCGACGAGGACAATCCGAAGTACTGGTACTACCTCGCCATCGACGACGGGAGCGACAACGCCCTGCCGGCGTTCCGCGTGCGCTCGGTCCTCTACAGCTCGTGCAACCAGGGCGACACCGTCACCGCGGTTGTCACCCCGAGCCTCGGCTATGTGCGCGAGCTCACAGCGGCTCGCGGCTGACGCACCGCTCAGATGATCTTGAGCTCGGGCCGGTAGATCTTCCTCGGGGCGAGCTCCACGTCGATCTGCTCGGCGATGCGGAAGAACGCCTGCGACGCCTCGTCGTCCGGGTTGGTGACGACGATGGGATGGCCCTCGTCGGCGCCGATACGCAGCTCGGGCACCAGCGGGATCTGGCCCAGCAGCGGCACCTCGAGCTGCTCGGCGAGGAGGCGACCGCCGTGCGCGCCGAACAGCTCGTACGCCTTGCCGTCGTCGCCCCGGAACCACGACATGTTCTCGATGACGCCCAGCAACTCGAGATTGACCTTCTGCGCCATGTAGGCGGCGCGCTGCGCGACCCGCTGCGCCGCCGGCTGGGGGGTGGTGACGATGATCACCTCGGCGCGCGGCAGGAACTGGGCCATCGACAGCGCGATGTCGCCGGTGCCGGGAGGCATGTCGACGACGAGGAAGTCGGGCTCGTCCCAGCGGACGTCGGTGAGGAACTGCTCGAGCGCCTTGTGCAGCATCGGCCCCCGCCAGACGACCGGCTGGTCCTCGCGGGCGAAGAATCCCATCGAGATCAGGCTCACGCCGTTGGCCTCGGGCGGCAGGATCACGTCGTCGATGACGACGGGGGGCCGGTCGATGCCGAGCATGCGCGGCATCGAGAACCCCCACACGTCGGCGTCGACCGCCGCGACCTGGTGGCCCCGCTGCGCGAGCGCGACCGAGAGGTTGGCGCTGACCGACGACTTGCCCACCCCGCCCTTGCCCGACGCGATCGCGAGTACGCGGGTGCGGGCGTCGGTGAAGGGGTTGACGCGTGCCGGTTGGCCGTCGGCGCCGGCAGTGGTGTGCTCGGACCGCAGCTGCTCGGCGAGCCCCTCGCGCTGCTCGTCGCTCATGACCGTGAGGTCGACGTCGACCGAGCTCACCCCGTCGAGCGGGCTGACCGCGTCGGTGACTCTCTTGGTGATCTCGGCCTTGAGGGGGCAGCCGGGCACTGTCAGCGCCACGGTCACCTTGACCGCGCTCCCGTCGATCGCGACCTCCTTGACCATGTCGAGGTCGACGATCGATTTGTGGATCTCGGGGTCTTCGACCGGCCGCAGGGCCTCGAGGACGTCAGCTTCGTTCGGCAACGGGCCTCCCGGGCACCGGGACATTTCCACTACGGACATAGGTAGAATACCCGTGTGAGCGAGGCCATCTCCCAGCCGGGCCCCCAGCCCGACCTCAGCGCCGACGAGTTCAGCGCGGCGGTGAGCGCCGTCACCAGCGCATTCGGCGACCCGACCCGACGCGACATCTACCTGTTCGTGCGGGACGCCGCCGGCGTCACCGCGTCCGAGGTCGCCGAGCGCTTCGACCTCCACCCCAACGTCGCCCGCCACCACCTCGAGAAGCTCGCCGGCGGCGGGTACCTCAACGTGGAGCTGGCCCGCCACGAAACGGCGGGGCGGCCGTCGAAGCGCTACCACGCCGCCGATGTCGGCACCGCCCTCAGCTTCCCGCCCCGGCGCGACGAGCTCCTCGCCACCCTGCTGGCCCGGGCGCTCGAACTGCTCGATGCCGACCAGGCCGCGGCCATGGCCGACGAAGTCGGGTACGAGTACGGCTTGGCGCTGGCGGCCCGCATGGCCCCGGTGACGACCGGCGATCCCGGCCTCAGCGCCCACAAGTCGGTTCGGGCCGCGCTGGCGGTCGTTGCCGACGCCCTCACCGCCCACGGCTTCGCCGCCCA
Source organism: Actinomycetota bacterium (assembly GCA_013695115.1). Classification (GTDB taxonomy): domain Bacteria; phylum Actinomycetota; class Acidimicrobiia; order IMCC26256; family JACDBD01; genus JBPCMN01. The sequence goes on from JACDBD010000436.1 coordinate 7,137, forward strand.
CACCGAGAAGCGGGGCCGGTTGTCGGTCATCGTGGCCGAGCAGTGCCCGTTCGGCGACGCGGCGACCCGCTACCCGCACGTGGTGTGCGCGGTCGACCGGGGGATGATCCGGGGCATGCTCGCAGGCCTGTATGGCGAGACCGACCCGCGGTTCACCGAGACCCGGCCCTCCGGCGACGACCACTGCGTCGCCCGGGTCTAGTACCCCGCTGGCGCGCCGTGCGCCGGACCTACCTCGACCACGCCTCCACCGCGACGCTGCGGCCGGCCGCGCTCGAAGCGATGCTGCCGTTCCTGCGCGAGCACCACGCCGACCCCGGGCGACTCCACGCCGAGGGACGGGTGACGCGGGTCGCGCTCGAGGAAGCGCGCGAACAGGTGGCAGCACTGCTGGGGGCGCGACCGCGCGAGGTCGTGTTCACGTCGAGCGGAACCGAGGCGGTCAACACCGCCGTCTGGGGTGCTGTCTCCCGATACCGGGAGCGCTTCGAGGGACCGGGGCACATCATCACGACGGCTGTCGAGCACTCCGCGGTGCTGGACGCGGTTCGTCGAAGCGGTGCCGAACTCACGGTCATTGGGGTCGACAAGCTCGGACGCTTCGATCCGGATGACATCGATTCCGCCCTCAGACCCGACACGGCCCTCGTGAGCGTGCAGCTCGCGAACCACGAGGTTGGAACGTTGCAACCGGTCATGCGCACCGAGGCCGCCGGCCCCCTTGACCTCCTCTGGCACATCGATGCGTGCATGGGCGCCGGACACGTCCCGATCGAGTTTCCGAGATTCGATGCCGACCTGATGTCTGTCAGCGCGCACAAGTTCGGTGGGCCGAAGGGCGCGGGGGCGTTGATGGTGCAGCGGGGCCTGCGCGTACCGCCCTTGATCGTCGGCGGTGCGCAGGAGCGAGCCCGCCGTGGTGGGCTCGAGGATGTCCCGGCCATGGTTGGCTTTGGTGCCGCCGCGAACGAGCTGACACGGGGCGATCGATTCAGTCAGGAGGCTGGTGAAGCGCGCCGGCTCACCGAACGGCTCGCCGCCGAGGCCACCGCCGTTCGAGGCGTTCAGCGCTACGGCGACCCCGACGAACGCGTGCCGCACCTGGTGTGCCTCGGGATCGAAGGCGTGGAAGCCGAACCGGTCCTCCTCGGGCTCGACCAGCGCGGAATCGCGGTGCACTCGGGGTCGGCGTGCTCGAGCGAGGCGCTCGAGCCCTCACCCATCCTCGAGGCCATGGGGGTCGACGCCGAGCGGTCGCTGCGGGTGAGCGTCGGGTGGGACACGACCGACGCCGACCTCGACGCCTTCCTCGACGCCTTCCCGGCGGTGGTCGACGGGCTCCGCGAGTTGCGCGCCGGCTGAGCGCACTCCCAGATATTCCCAGTTGACGGGCGAACGTACGTTTGCTATCGTGATGAGGACTTCCTCCCCTGCTCTTCCCCCGTCGGTGGTCTCGTCCCGAGGGGGAGGCATGTACGCGAAGGTCCGCAGCGCGATCGGGCAAGCAGAGGGATTCGCGCGCGACCTTGAGCCGGGCTGCCTCGACGGCCGCGATGCCGCCGCCCTCGTCGAGCTCGCCTCGCAGGGGGAGCGGGTGTTCGCCGCGATCAAGGCGCTGGCGGCGCGTCGGGTCGACGAGACGAAGGTGTGGAAGGACGGCGGGCATCGCAGCGCGGCCCACTTCGTCGCCGAGACGACCGGTACGACCGTTGGTGCCGCGTCCCGCGCCCTCGAGACGGCGCGCGCCCTCGACGACCTGCCGGCCACGGCCGAGGCGTTCCGGGCCGGAGAGCTCTCGGAGACGCAGGCCGCCGAAATCACCAGCGCCGCCGGCGCCGATCCGGACGCCGAGAAAGAGCTGCTGGCGACCGCGGCCGAGCAGAGTGTGAAGGGGCTGCGCGATCGCTGCCGGCGGGTGCGGGCCGGCGCCGAGGCCGACGACCACGCCTGGGCCCGCCGCCTCCATCAGGGTCGGCGGGCGCACCGCTGGGTCGATCCCGGCGGGGCGTGGCGGTCCGACATCCGTCTCGCCCCCGACGCCGGCGCCCGGGTCGACTCCGCCTGGGACGCCCACCTCGACCGGATCTTCGCCGAGGCCCGCCGGGCGGGTCGGCGTGAGCCCCGGGAGGCCTACGCGGCGGACGCGTTCGTCGCCGCCATGACCGAGGGTCCCTGCAAGCCGACCGAGGTGCGCGTCACCGTCGACAGCTCGGCGCTGGCGCGAGGCCATACCGAACCCGGAGAGCGCTGCGAGATCAAAGGGGTCGGGCCCGTCCCCGTCACCACCGCTCGTGCGCTGCTCGACGACGCCAGCGTCAGCATCCTGGTCGGCGACGGCGACGACATCACCGCCGTCTCCAAGCCCACCCGCACCATCCCCGCCAAGCTGCGCCGCGCCGTCGAAGCCCGTTACCCCACCTGTGGCGTCAAGACGTGCGCCAACGACCAGTTCCTCGAGATCGACCATGTGGTCGCGGTCGAAAATGGTGGCTACACCGAGGATGCCAACTTGTGGCGGATCTGTCACCACCACCATTGCCTGAAGACCTACGGCGGCTGGACCGTCGTCGGCACCACCCACGACTGGGACCTCGTCCCCCCCGACGATCCCGACCCACCGTGACCGTTAGCCTCTGATCGTCATGGCCCGTCGCCGACGACGGGGCCCCACCGCCATGCTGGGCCCGACCGACACCATCGGCGAGGTCGCGGTGATCGCGGGTGCGCCTCAGCCGGCCACGGTGACAGCCGCCAGCCCCCTGCGGCTGATGGTGATCGGCCGGCGCGAGCTGCTCGGGCTGCTGAAGGCGGTCCCGTCACTCGGCCACCACCTGCTCCGGGGCATGGCCGAGCGGCTCGGGAAGGCCGGCGGCACCCGTAACGTTGCACCGAGGGCCAGCGAACCCGAGATGGGGAAGAAGGGTTGCCGATGATCCCGGTGCAGCGTCTCAACCACGCGGTGCTCTACGTCCGTGACGCCGAGCGGGCCGCCGCGTTCTACCAGGAGGCGTTCGGCTTCGAGGTCGTGGAGCGGATCCCCGGCATCGCTGTCTTCCTCCGCGCCAGCGGCACCGACAACCACCACGACCTCGGGCTGTTCTCGGTCGGCGCCCAGGCGCCCGGCCCCGAGCGCGGCCGCGTCGGCCTGTACCACCTGGCGTGGCAGGTCGGCTCGATCCAGGACCTCGCCGCCGGCCGGGAGACGTTGGCGCGCCTCGGCGCATTGGTGGGCGAGAGCGACCACGGCGCGACCAAGTCGCTCTACGGCAAGGACCCCGACGGCAACGAGTTCGAGATCATGTGGATGGTGCCGCGCGGGCAATGGGGCGAGCACGAGCACCAGGCCGTGACCGAGCCCCTCGATCTCGACCGCGAGCTCGCCCGCTGGGGCTGAGCCGTCAGTAGTAGATGACCACCCGGCCGTTGCCGGCGCGCACGCCGTTCTCGAAGAACGTCGCGCCCGACGGACCGAAGCCGGAACCGCCCCCGCCGCCCGTACAGGGGCTGGCCGCCAAGTCGCCGGCGCCGCCGCCGCCGCCGAAGTAGCCGCCGCCACCGCCCCCGCC
>JACDBD010000015.1 GCA_013695115.1 Actinomycetota bacterium
CGTCGTCGACCGGGCACACCGGCGCGTTGAGCAGCGCGTTGATCAGCGAGCTCTTGCCCTGCTTGAACTCCCCCACCACGAGCACGTGGAAGGCGGGGTCCTCAAGCTTCTCCCGCGCCGCCTCCAGCCGGCCGGTGAGGTCCTCGCGCTCGTAGGCCTTGACCGCCGCCTTGGCCTGCACGATCGCGCCGAGGGCCTCGCCGACCGCGGGCGAACGCTCCTGCTTCTGACCTTCTTCGATTGTCGCAACCATCGTCACTCAGCTATCTAGCGGAAAGAGCACGGTATCCGCTCCGCGCCCGGACGCGAACAGGACCCCGGGCTTGGCCCGGGGCCCTGTTGCGTTCGTTGGAACTGCTCAGGGACCGTCCACGTCCAGGTCCACCGAGTTGTCGGGGCTTAGGACAGTGCCGCTGTGGTCGTCGATGTCGGTTTCGACATCGACCGAGTTGTCCTGGGCCTGGTTGATGTCGCCACCGGCGTCGCCCTGGTTGACGTTGGTCAGGTCGGAGTCGTCGATGTCGGAGATGTTGCTCGCATCCCCCGACCCCGTGCTGACGGCCGAGTCGGCGATGTCGACATCGTCGCCGGCCTGGATCCCGGACCCGGTCTGGATCTGCGAGTCCTCGATGTCGTCGCCGGCAGCGACTCCACCTGCACCCGCCACCACGTTCTCGTCGCCCGTCACCACCTGGTTGGCGTCGCCCTGGATCCCGACGTTGTTGTCGCCGATGTTCAGGACGCCGTTGTTGGCGATGTTGGTCGTGATGTCGTTGTCCTCGATGTACGTGTTGTACACCGAAGGAGCTGCGGCCTGAGCCACACCCGCCACGCCGGGGCTGTAGCCCCCGCCGGAGGACGCGACCGCGGTAGCACCGCTCCCGTACTGAACACCGCACTCGGCCACCGCATCGGCGGGCAAGTCGCCGTAGCCGTTGTCGGCGACCCAGCCCTCGGGGTCGTCGCTGAAGGACTCGGCCTCAGCCTTGTTCCCGAGGAGCTTGTCGAACATCTCCTGAACCTTCTCTGCAACTGCCTGGTCGGCCATTTCCTGGGTCTCCTTGCTCATCCCTCCGGACTCTCCGGAGGGTTGCGACGAAACCTACGGGCGGCTGCCCCTCGCTCCATCGGGGATCTGCCCCAACCTACGGGGCGACACTAGGGGATCGCGTCCGGCGATACTAGGGGGAAGTCGGAGAAACCGCTTCGGACGCGCGAAATCAGATGATGACGTCCTCGAAATCGTCCTCGGGAGGCTCCTCGTCCGTGCCCGGAACCGGGGTCGCGGCTCCAACCGGCGCGTCGATGTCCTCGTCGACGTCGAAAGCAGGGTCGTGCGTAGCGAAATTGCCCTCGCCGACTCCCGGATCGAAGGCGGCGTCGTCCGATTCGTCCGCCTCGTCAGCCTCCGTCCGTGTAGCCGTGGGCGACGTCTCGGTCTCGTCGAGGGCGCCGCGCCCGAAGTCGGTCTCGTCCTCGGAAGGAACCTCCTTCTCGACCAGCTCCGAATCCTCGGGCGCGACTTCCTCGGTCTGCGGTTCGGCGTCGGGAGGCACCACCGCGGCATCGGCCGACCCCACATCGGTGGGCAGGTCGAGCTGGCCGCTCGGATCTACCAGCGCGGTCACGTCGACCGTGCCCGGCTCGGCCTCGATCACTGCCACGTCCATCGAGGTCGCCGCCGCCACCCGGGCCAGCGGCAGCGAATCGGCCACGGGCCCGGGCGGGGCCACCAGCTGACGGGCCACCGGCGCCGGCATTGCGTCGGCGACCAAGCCCACGGCCTCCTGGAGGTCGGTGTTCGACAGGCCGTCGAGTCCGCGCGCCGCGATGAAGCCGTCGGGATCGTCGGCATAGGCAGTTTTGGCCTCGGGGCTGTCGATCAGCTCCCGCGCGACATCGAGGATCGAGTGGGGCACCGTCTGGTCCTGCTCTTCACGGTCGGGATCGGGGGTCTCTGTACCGGTTCAGGCTACGCCGAGCCCCGTCGCCCGCCATCGGGGATGTCCCCTATCGGGGCCACGATGTCGGGGACGACCCCCGGCGACATCCGGGAGAGCCGTTGCTAACGTCGCCCGCGGACAGGCAAGCACTGCGAAGCAGACGGAGGAAGTTGTGGGTTACGCGCTGGGAGTCGACCTCGGCACCGCTTACACCGCCGCGGCGACGTACCGCGACGGCAAGGCGGAGATCGCGACGCTGGGAAACCGGGCGGCGGCGATCCCGTCGGTTGTGCTGCTGCGCGAGGACGAGGAGGTCCTGACCGGGGACGCCGCCAACCGCCGCGGCGTCACCGAGCCCGACCGGGTGGCGCGCGAGTTCAAGCGGCGCGTCGGTGACACGACCCCGATCTTCCTCGGGGGCTCGCCGTATTCGGCCGAGACGCTCATGGGGAAGCTGCTGCGTTCGGTGGTCGACGAGGTCTCCACGCGCGAAGGCGGGCCGCCCGACCGGATCGCGGTGACGCACCCGGCGAACTGGGGCCCGTTCAAGAAGGACCTGCTGAACCAGGCGATCACCGTCGCCGACCTCTCCAACGTCGAGACGCTCACCGAGCCCCAAGCCGCGGCGATCCACTACTCCGACAACGAGCGGGTCGATCCCGGCGACGTGGTGGCGGTGTACGACCTCGGCGGCGGGACGTTCGACGCCGCCGTGCTCCGCAAGACCGCCACCGGTTTCGAGATCCTCGGTCAGCCCGAGGGCATCGAGCGGCTCGGTGGCATCGACTTCGACGCCGCCGTGTTCCAGCACGTCGCTCGCAGCCTCGGCGGAGCACTCGAGAACCTCGACGAGGACGACCTCACCGCGATGGCGGCGGTGGCGCGCCTGCGCCAGGAGTGCGTCGACGCCAAGGAAGCGCTATCGAGCGACACCGACGCGTCGATCCCGGTACTGCTCCCCGATCTCCAGACCGAGGTGCGCCTCACCCGGACCGAGTTCGAAGGCATGGTCCGCCCCGCGCTCGTCGACACGATTACCGCGCTGCGGAGGGCACTGCGCTCGGCCGACGTCGAACCCGATCAGGTGAAGACAGTCCTCCTCGTGGGGGGTTCGTCGCGCATCCCGCTGGTAGCGCAGATGGTCGGCGCCGAGCTGGGCCGGCCGGTGGCGGTCGACGCCCATCCCAAGCACTCGATCGCGCTGGGCGCGGCGCTGGCCGCCGGGGGCGAGACCGACAAGTCCGGGGCCGGCGCCGCCGCGGCCAAGACC
>JACDBD010000009.1 GCA_013695115.1 Actinomycetota bacterium
TTCCTCCACGGCTTCACCGCCAGCCTGGCCCTCTTCGGCGAGTGATGTCTCCGGCGCGGATTCCCTGGCCCGGGGTGCGGGTAGGAATACGCTGCGACCAGCGGAGAGGGGCAAGGTGACGGCCGAGACAGTCGCGACCCGGACGGCAGCCTCCGAGGAGCTCGAGCGCCGGGCGATCGACGTCATCCGCGGCCTGGCGATGGACGCGGTCCAGAAGGCCAACTCCGGCCACCCGGGCACGCCCATGGCGCTCGCGCCGCTCGCGCACGTCCTCTACACCCGGATCATGTGCTACGACGCCGGCGCACCGGAGTGGCCGAACCGCGATCGCTTCGTGCTGTCGGCCGGGCATGCCTCGATGCTCCTGTACGCCATGCTCTACCTGACCGGCTACGGGCTCGAGCTCGACGACCTCGAGCAGTTCCGGCAGTTCGGCTCGCGCACACCCGGGCATCCCGAGCACCGTCACACGCCCGGCGTCGAGGTGACCACCGGACCGCTCGGTCAGGGGTTCGCCAACGGCGTCGGCATGGCCATCGTCGAGCGCAGCCTCCGGGCCCGCTTTGGCGCCGACGTCGCCGACCACCACATCTTCGCGATCTGCTCCGACGGCGACCTCGAGGAGGGCGTGAGCCACGAGGCGGCGTCACTGGCCGGTCACCTCGGGCTCGGCCGGGTCGTCTATGTCTACGACGACAACCACATCTCGATCGACGGCGCCACCGAGCTCGCGTACTCCGACGACGTTCCCAGTCGGTTCGCGGGCTACCACTGGCACGTCGTGGAACTGGGTGAGGCGGCCGAGGACCTCGACGCACTCGAACGCGGGCTGCGCGAGGGCATGGCGGCCGACGACCGCCCCACGCTGGTGATCCTGCGCAGCCACATCGGCTACCCGTCACCCGAGTACACCGACACCCCCCAGGCGCACGGGAATCCCCTGGGGGAGGACGAGGTCGCCAAGGTCAAGGAGATCCTGGGGATGCCGCCGGAACCCTTCTGGGTCCCCGACGACGTCCTCGCCTACTACCGCGACGCCGGGTCGCGCGGACGCGAAGACCGCTCGGCGTGGGAGCAGCGGGTCGCGGGCTGGCGCGACCGCGAGCCCGCGCCCGCCGCCGACTACGACCTCTGCCTCACCGGCCGGGGCCGGGACGGCTGGGAGTTGAAGCTCCCGTCGTGGAAGCCCGGAGACGAGGTCGCGACCCGGTCGGCGTGCTCCAAGGTGCTCGACGCGATCCTCGACGACGTCCCCGGGCTCCTCGGCGGCGGTGCCGACCTGACCGGCAACACCGGCACCGAGCTCGCCGGCGCCGCCGTCATCGACCGCGACGACTTCAGCGGCCGCCAGCTCCACTTCGGTGTGCGTGAGCACGGCATGGGATCGGTGATGAACGGCATGGCACTCACCGGCGGCGCGCTCCCGTTCGGCGGGACCTTCTTCGTCTTCAGCGACTACATGCGGCCCGCCCCCCGCCTGGCGGCGTTGTCGCGGGCGAAGGTCGCGTTCGTGTGGTCGCACGACTCCGTCGGCCTCGGTGAGGACGGGCCTACCCACCAGCCCGTCGAGCACCTCATGGCCGTGCGCGCCATCCCCGAGCTGCGGCTGATCCGACCCGCCGACGCCAACGAGGTCCCGCCGGCGTGGAAGGTGCACATCGACGGCGACGGGCCCACCGCGTTGATCCTCACCCGCCAGAAGCTGCCCGTCCTCGAGGGCACCGCCGAGCGCGCGCCCACCGGCGTGCCCGCGGGCGCGTACACACTCGTCGACGAGGCCGGCGACGGCCTCGATCTCGTCCTCATCGGCACCGGCTCCGAAGTGTCACTGTGCGTCGCCGCGCGCGAGCGCCTGGCGGCCGAAGGTTTGTCGGTGCGGGTGGTCTCGATGCCGTCGTGGGAGCTGTTCGCGGCGCAGCCGGACGAGTACCGCGATTCCGTCCTCCCGCCCGGTGCACCCACCCTCGCGGTCGAGGCGGGTGTCAGCCTGGGCTGGGACCGCTATGCCGACGACGCGGTCGCGATCGACCACTTCGGCGCCTCGGCCCCCGGCAGCGTCGTCCTCGACCGCTTCGGGTACAACCCCGACTACGTCACGGCACGGGCCCGGGCACTGCTCGGCCTCGCGCCGCCGCCCGCGCCACCCGAGGGAGAAGCATGACGAGCCCGATCGCCCGCCTCAACGAGTACGGCCAGAGCCCCTGGTACGACAACCTCACCCGCCAGCTCGTCCAGGGCGGGGCGCTGGCGAAGCTGATCGACGAGGACGGCATTCGCGGCGTCACCTCGAACCCCACGATCTTCGAGAAAGCGCTGGCCGGTGGCGAGGGCTACGACGACCAACTCCGCGAGCTCCAGGGTCAGCGGCTCGCCATCGACGCCGTCTATTGGGAGCTGGTCCTCGCCGACATCCGTGCCGCCGCCGACGTCCTGCGCGCGACCCACGACCGCCTCGACGGCCACGACGGGTTCGTGTCGGTCGAGGTCGCGCCCGACCGCGCCTTCGACACGAGCGCCACCATCACACAGGTCCACTGGCTGCGCGAGCACGCCGACCGGCCCAACGTGCTCGTCAAGATCCCGGCGACCGCCGAAGGAATACCGGCAATCGAGGACTGCACCGCCGACGGCATCTCGGTGAACATCACCCTGATCTTCTCGATGGCCCGCTACGCCGAGGTCATCGAGGCCTACCTGCGCGGGCTGGAGCGTCACGCCGAGGCCGGTGGCGACGTGAGCCGGGTGGCGTCGGTCGCCTCCTTCTTCGTCAGTCGGGTCGACACCGAAGCCGACAAGCGCCTCCCCGTCGGACATCCCCTGCGCGGTCGGGTCGCGGTTGCCAACGCCAAGCTCGCCTACCGGCTGTTCCGCCAACGGTTCGCCGGCGAACGCTGGGACGCGCTGGCCGGCCGTGGCGCGCGCGTGCAGCGGCCGCTGTGGGCGTCGACTTCCACGAAGAACCCGGAGTACTCCGACACGCTCTACGTCGACGAGCTCGTCGGCCGCGACACGGTGAACACCCTCGCGCAGGCTTCCATCGACGCCCTGCGCGACCACGGCGACCCGAAGCCCGACACGATCGAACAGGGAGTCGACGAGGCGGACCGGGTCATTGCCGGGCTCGCCGATGCCGGCGTCGACTACGACGATCTCACCGCCACCGTCGAACGCGAAGGCGTGGCCAGCTTCGAGCAGTCCTACGTCGACTGCCTCAAGTCGCTCGAGCAGCGCGCCACCGAGCTCGCCGCCTGACCTGCCAGCTCCGAGCCTCAGCCCCGCGCCAACGCGTCGGCGGCGCGCAGGTGCTTCACCAGCTCTCCCATCGTGGTGCGGGCGTTCGCGCCGCTGGTCGACGGCATCACATAGGCGGGGACGCCGGCGAAGCCGCCGGGCTGCACGCCCGGCTTCGCCCTCGGGTTCAGCGCGGCTCGCCAGCCGGCGAGACCCACGAAGCACACCGCCCCCGGTTCCAGCCACGCGACCAGGCGCTGGACCCGGGCGACTCCCTCGCGGTATTCGCCGGTGGTCAGTTCGGTCGCGCCGTGCGTCGCCCGCTTCACCAGATCGGTCATCCCGATGCCGTGCTCGGTCAGCGCGTGCAGCGGGTCGCGGTCGCGCGTCACCCGCGCGGTCGCCAGCGCCATCGGCCAGAAGCGGTTGTTGGGCCGGGCGTAGCCGACCCCATGGTCGGCCGCGTAGACGCTCGGGTTGAGGCCGCAGACGAGGAGGTGCATGCCGGGTCCCACGGTGTCGGGCAGCGTGCGGCCCCGCCGGGCGCGGCCAACGAGGAAGTCCGCCTTGTGACCGCGGTCCTCGGTGATGCCGTCGACGGTGAACCCGGCGCCGACCAACACGTCCTCGAGCGCGGGCGCGCGCCACTCGGCGAAGAAGCGACCGGGGAAGTCGCCGTCCTCGCCCAGCGCACCTTCATCGTCGCCGAGTCGGACGAAGAGGACGACCGGCGCGCCCGGACGCATCGACCAGTGGAGGCGGGCGAGCGCCAACGGCAGCCGGGTGCGAGGAACGTGCAGGTAGCTCGCCCGGGCCCAGGCGCCGCCGAAGCTGCGGTCCCGGAACGGCAGCGCCTCGAGATCTGCCTGCACCAGCAGCGTGGACGGAGACTCGGCGCGGGTCAGGTCGAGCATGGCGCGGGCGGCGTCGATCGCCACCAGCGGCCTGCCGAGGAACGGGACGTGGAAGCCAGGCCCGCAGCCCAGGTCGATCCGGAGCGAGCCCGGCGCGACTCCCGACGCGAACCGCCGGGCGTCGGAGATGTTGCTCCGCGACCGGCCCGCCTTCCACTCGTCGGCCCGCTGCTCGTACACATCGACCGTGTCGCGGTCCACGGCCGTATCATCCCGCGGACACGGTGGTTCATCCGCACCCGTTCGGGAGACGAATGCCCCGTATGAGCCCGGATCCGGCGTCGGCCCCGGGCGACCGCGTCGCCGTCTCGGCCTCGCTGGTCGTCTTCGGCGCCACCGGCGACCTCGCCCACCGCAAGCTCTACCCCGCCCTGGCATCGCTCGCGAACGCGGGGCAGCTGCCGGGCCGGCTGACCGTGGTGGGCAACGCCCGGCGAGCGATCAGCAACGAGGAGTTCGCCGAGGACGTGCGGAACGCAGTGGAGAAGGCCGGCGACGGCGACTCTCCGGGACGACGCGACGCGCTCGACCAGCTCGGGGTGCGTTTCCGCTTCGTCCCCGGCTCTGTCGACGACGCCGACACGTTTCAGCAACTGCGAGCCGAGCTCGAAGATATAGACGCGGGCCGGGACGGAGGCGGGAACGTCCTCTACTACCTGTCCACCGTCCCGTCGGTGTTCGGCACGATCGCGTCGGGCCTCGGGAAGGCCGGCCTGGCGCACGAACCGCCGGGCACGTTCCGTCGCATCGTGGTCGAGAAGCCGTTCGGGCGGGACGTGGAGACCGCCCGCCACCTCGACGACCAGCTGCACCAGCACTTCCGCGAGCATCAGATCTACCGGATCGACCACTACCTGGCGAAGGAGACGGTCCAGAACATCCTGGCCCTGCGCTTTACCAACACGGTGTTCGAGCCGCTCTGGAATCGCCGCTACGTCGACCGGGTCGAGATCACCGTGGCGGAGCAACTCGGTGTCGAGCATCGCGGCGCGTTCTACGAGCAGTCCGGTGTCCTACGTGACATCGTCCAGAACCATCTCCTCCAGGTCCTCGCCCTCACCGCCATGGAGCCGCCGGCGTCGTTCGCCGCCGACGCCATCCGGGACGAGAAGGTCAAGCTGTTGCGCTCGATCCGCCCGCTCGAGCCCTCCGAGCTCCCCGACCGCGTCGTCCGGGGGCAGTACACCGCGGACACGATCGACGGGGTCGACGTCTGCTCGTATCGCGAGGAGGAGGGCGTGGCTCCCCACAGCAAGGTCGAGACATACCTCGCGCTCCGCCTCGACGTGGACAACTGGCGGTGGGCGGGCGTGCCGTTCTGCGTGCGCGCCGGCAAGCGGTTGCAGCGGCGGGCGACCGAGGTCGCGTTGCGTTACAAGTCGGTGCCCTTCCTCCCGCTCCCGGCCGGCGCGGTCGACTCGCTCGAGCCGAACGTCATGACGCTGCACATCCAACCCGACGAGGGCATCACGCTCTCGTTCGCGGCCAAGGTCCCCGGCCAGACGTTGCAGGTGCGGACCGTGCCGCTCGACTTCAGCTACCGGGAGACCTTCGCCGAGCGGGCCCCCGAGGCCTACGAGCGTGTGCTCGTCGACGCCTTCCTCGGCGACGCCACGCTGTTCATCCGGGGCGACGAGGTACACACCGCGTGGGAGATCGTGCAACCGGTGATCGACGCGTTCGAGCGCGATGCGGTGCCGTTGGCGTTCTACCCGGCCGGGAGCTGGGGCCCGACCGAGTCGAACAACCTGCTCGGCGGGGACGAGACGTGGCGCAAGTCGTGAGCCTGTCCGGCGAGCTGCGCGTCGTCCGGCACGTCCCGCTGGCGTTCCAGGAGCTGGTGACCACGGAGGCACCGGAGTCGATCGCGCTCTCGGGCGGCGACACCGCCCGCCAGTGCTACGAGCTTCTGGCGGTCGCCGACGTCGACTGGCCCAGGGTCGAGATCTTCTTCGGCGACGAGCGCTGGGTCCCCGTCGGCAACCCCGACTCGAACGAGGGCATGGCCCGCTTCGCGTTCGTCGACCAGGTCATGCCGCGGGCGGTGCACTCGATGCGCCATGCCGGCAAGACCATCGAGGAGGCCGCCGACGCCTACGACCAGGTCCTCCGGCAGCACGGACCGATCGATCTGATCCACTTGGGCCTTGGTCCCGACGGCCACACGGCCTCGCTCTTCCCCGGTTCGCCGGCACTGGAGGAGAAGGACCACCTCGTCGTCGCGACCGGCGGCGACCTCCACCCGCACCCAAGACTGACGTTCACCTTCCCCGGGATCGCCATGGCGCGCCTCGCGGTCTTCACCATCGCCGGCGAAGAAAAGCAGGAAGCGCTCGCGCGCGTGAAGGCGGGCGAGGATCTCCCGGCGGCACGCTTGCGTGCCGAGCGTGTCGTGTGGTTGGTGGACGAAGCCGCAAACGGTTAGCGAATCGCGCCCGCGGTTCCCCGCCGACCCGCAGGGGGAGGCGGGCATGGACCGGTAGCCGCCGGGCGATAGGCCCGCCAGGCCGAGACCCGGCTCGAAGAGCCGAGCAGCCCCGCAGGGGCTGCGAGCAGGGGGCTCGGCCGGTAAAGC